>DASXNC010000214.1:0-1708 GCA_036495325.1 Steroidobacteraceae bacterium | reverse complement strand
GTCGACGATAGGCCGTACGGCGGAGGGCCGGGCATGGTGCTGAAGCCCGAGCCGCTTCTCGCGGCGATTCGCGCCGCGCATGCGAGACTGCCGCCCGGGAGTCCGAGGGTCTGCCTCTCGGCGCAGGGCGAGGTTTTCGACCAGGCGCGAGCGCGGGAGCTCGCGGGTCTCCCGGGGCTGATGCTGGTCGCGGGCCGGTACGAGGGCATCGATGAGCGCGCGATCGAGCTCGGCATCGACCGGGAGCTGTCGATCGGGGATTTCGTGCTGAGCGGCGGGGAGGTCCCGGCGCTCGCCGTGATCGATGCGATCGTGCGGCTGCTGCCGGGCGCGCTTGGCGATGCGCGCTCGAGCGTCGAGGAGTCGTTCGCCGAAGGGCTGCTCGACTGGCCGCATTACACGCGGCCGGAGGTGTTCGAGGGACGGGCCGTGCCGCAAGTGTTGCTGTCGGGGAATCACGCCGCGGTGCGGCGCTGGCGCCTCGGGGAGTCGGTCGCGCGAACGTGGTCGCGGCGGCCGGATCTGATAGCCCGGCACGGTCTCGGCCCGGAGGCGAGCCGGTTACTGAATGAATATCTCGCCGCGCGTACAGGCGGCGAGCGCATAGTCGAAGGTGAAAGCCATGAGCAAGATCGTCCAGGAAATCGAGAAGAGCCGCATGACCCGCGAGGTCCCGGATTTCAAGCCGGGTGACACCGTCGTCGTGCAGGTGAAGGTCGTCGAAGGAGACCGCGAGCGCGTGCAGGCGTACGAGGGTGTGGTCATCGCCCGCAGCAATCGCGGGCTCAACTCCTCGTTCACGGTGCGCAAGATCTCCCACGGTGAGGGCGTCGAGCGCGTCTTCCAGACCTACAGCCCCGCAATCAGCGACATCACGGTGAAGCGGCGCGGGAGCGTGCGGCGCGCGAAGCTCTACTACCTGCGGGACCTCTCCGGCAAGGCGGCACGCATCGAAGAGAAGGTGTAGGCGGTCCCCGCCGTGCGCTATCTGGCGGGCCTGCTGGCAGGGCTCTGGCGCGGCCTCGATGTGCTGCGCAAGGTCCTGCACCTGATCCTGCTGCTCGTGCTCTTTGCCTTGATCGCGAGCGCATTTCGGTACGGGACGCCGCGCGTGCCGCGCACCGCTGCGCTCGTCGTGCGCCCGCGGGGTCAGCTCGTCGAGCAGCTCTCCATCGATCCGCTCGCGCGCGCGATCGCACAGGCGCGCGGGCAGTCGGTCGGGGAGACCTCCCTGTGGGAGCTCGTCGATTCCGTCCGCTCGGCGGCAACGGACCCGCGCATCAAGGTGCTCTATCTCGACCTCGACGACTTCGAAGGGGCCGACGGACTGCCGACGCTGCAGGAGCTCGCGCGCGCCATACAAGCATTCCGCGCCTCGGGCAAGAAGGTCATCGCCTTCGCCACAACTTACATGCGCGATCAGTACTACCTCGGAGCGCAGGCGGACGAGGTCTATCTCGACCCACTCGGGTATGTGCTGATCGACGGTTACGGCCGCTATCCGATCTATCTCAAGAACGCACTCGACAAGCTCGGGGTCGAGGTGAACGTTTTCCGCGTCGGTCAATACAAGAGCGCCGTCGAACAGTTCACGCGTACCAACATGTCGCCTCAGGACCGGGAGGAGAGCCTCGGCTATTTGAATGCGCTCTGGACGAGCTATCAGCACGGCGTCACCGCCGCTCGGCGATTGCCGGCGGATGCAGTA
>DASXNC010000213.1:0-3377 GCA_036495325.1 Steroidobacteraceae bacterium | reverse complement strand
CGTGCCGCGGGCACGCGCGCCGAGGAGATCGATCACATCAATGCTCACGGTACGGGTACGCAAGCGAATGACAGCGTGGAAACGGCTGCGATCAAAGAGGTATTCGGCGAGCGCGCGTACGCCATCCCGGTGAGCGCAACCAAGGCGATGCACGGGCATCTGCTCGGCGCGACGGGCGCGCTCGAGCTCGCTCTTGCTCTCGTCACGCTCGAGCGCGGTGTGCTGCTGCCGACGATGCATCTCAAAGTTCCGGCACCCGACTGCGATCTCGACTATGTCCCGAATGACGCGCGTCGCGGAGTGGCCGTTCGCACCGTGATGTCGAGCTCGTTCGCGTTCGGCGGGACGAATGCGGTGCTCATCGCGCGCGCCGCCCGCAGAGCGTGACGGCGTTCGCTCCGGGGATGTTATCCCGCGCACAGTTCCAGCGATCGCGCTGGTGCCGGGACCCGCGGCTTTGCAACATGGCGCCACCTGGCGCGCACACCGCGCCTGCCCGTCGCGGAGCAGTCCATGATCGGTCTTGCCGTCTTCGTCTTTTTCCTCATCGTGCTGTTGGGGTACGCGGTCACGCTCTACAACGGCCTCGTGCGGTCCCGCAACGAGGTCCGACTCGCCTGGTCCAACATCGACGTGCTGCTCGTGCAGCGCCACGATGAGCTGCCGAAGCTCATCGAGGTGTGCAAGCGCTACATGCAGCACGAGCGCGAGACGCTCGAGCGCGTGGTGCAGGCGCGCTCGGATATCAACGCGGCTCGCCAGTCCGGAGACGTGGCCTCGGTGAGCGCGGCCGAAGGCGCCCTCCGCAGTGGACTCGCGAATCTGTATGCGGTCGCGGAGCGCTATCCCGATTTGAAAGCCGATAGCCTCTTCCGCAACCTGGCGGGCCGCATCACCGCCCTCGAGACGGCGATCGCCGATCGACGCGAGGTCTACAACGAGGCCGCCAACGCTCAGAACGTGCGCGTCGAGACCTTCCCTGACGCCGTGATCGCGGGTCTCTTCAACTTCTCGAGCGCGCGACTCCTCAAATTCAGCGCCGCGGAAACGGGCGATGTGAACGTGGGGCTCGCGTTCGGGAAGTAGCCGTGCACGGCTCGGCCCCGAACGGGTATTGGGGATTTGCCGCCGTCTTTGCGGTGGCGACCGCGTATGCCGTCTACCGCTTCCTTGCCGGCCTGCGGCGCGACCGCTTCGTCGCGGACACCCCGCTCGCCCGCATCCGCTCGGCCGCGCAGGGCTACGTGCGGCTCGAGGGCCAGGCCACGGCGCCTCCGGAAGGGGAGCTGACGGCGCCGCTCTCGGGACTGCCCTGCGTCTGGTGGGACTATCGGATCGAGCGGCGCGAGCCGGGCAACCGAAATCGCAGTCAATGGGTCGTCGTCGAGCGCGCCGCGAGTGTCACGCCGTTCGCGCTGCGGGATGCAGACGGGGAATGCCTGGTCGGCCCGGTCGGCGCGGACGTGACTCCTTCCTCGCACGAGACTTGGTTCGGCGACACCCCGCGGCCCTCGGGATTGCCGACGGCGCAGTCGCCGCTGCTGAGCCTCGAATACACTTACCGGTACACCGAGCGACTGATCGCGCCCGACGCGCATTTGACGGTGCTTGGGCAGCTGCGGTCGCATTCGGCCATAGAGTCGATCGACGAAGCGGTCCGCGAGACGCTGGCGCGCTGGAAGCACGATCAGTCGACGTTGCTCGCGAGGTTCGACCGCGATCACGACGGGCAGCTCGACGCGAGGGAGTGGGAGGCCGCGCGCGCGGCGGCACACAGCGAGGTCGAGGCGAGCCTGGGCTCGCAGGTCTCGCGCGTGAGCGTCGTCGGCCAGGCGACGCACGGGGAGCCATTTTTGATCGCCCCGCTCGACGGCACGCATCTGCTCATTCGCGAGAAGCGACGCGCCGCTCTCGCGCTCGCGGCGAGCCTGCTGCTGGCGATCCTCACTTTCTGGGCGATGCAGAAAGCGCTCCTGCAGTAGCGGGCACCCCGGCGTAAGATGCGGAGTGCGCCGCATCATGCGGCGCCCCATCGGGGTCTGCGGATGAAGCCGGGTCCTTACAGCGATAACTACTTCGGCGTGAAGCTCCCGCGCCGCCCGTCCCGGCTGCGCCGGCCGCATTTCCTGCTCTGGGCAATCGTCGCGCTCGTCGCGGTGCTCTACGGCTTCTCGAGCACGGTGTCGTACTACGTCGATGCCATTTGGTTCGCCTCGCTCGGCTACGCCGCCGTGTTCTGGACGCGGATCGATCTGGAGTTCGCCGTGTTCGGGGCGTTCGCCGCGGCCACCTTCGCGGCGCTCTACGGCGCGTACCGGGCGCTCGCGCCGCCGCGGCTCGACGAGCTGGTCGAGGGCACGATCCTCATCAACCGCCAGCGGCGCACCATTCCGATCGGACCGCTGCTCAATTTCGCCGCGCTGGTCGGCGCTCTCGTGATCGCCGTCGAGGTCGGCGTGAGCATGGCGGGGGAGTGGTCGCGTTTCGCTCTGTGGTGGTTCGCCCCGCAGGGCGGCCGGCCTCTCGATCCGATCTTCCAACGGCCGCTCGGCTTCTACCTGTTCACGCTGCCCGTCTGGGAGCTCATCGTCGGTTGGCTGCTCGTGCTCGCCGTCATCGGCTGCATCCTCGCCGCGGCGTTCCTCGGACTGACAGCCGCGGCGCGCATGCTTCCGGTGCGCCGCACTCTCGCAGATCAGGGGACCGCGTGGCGAAAGCTGTCCGCCACCGTCGCATTCCTGCTGCTCGTGCTGGCAGCCAAAGCGTACCTGGCCCGCTTCGAGCGGCTCTTCGCGGACGACACGATCTTCTCCGGAGTCAACTATACCGACGCTCACGTGATGCTCGGCGGACTCATGGTCGTGAGCTTCGCCCTGCTAGCCGGCGCGATCTACGCGGCTGTCTGCTCGATCCGCCTTCAGGACCCGCGCTGGCTCGTCACATCCGTCCTTCCCGCCGCGGTCTGCTGGCTCGTCGTGGAAGGCATTGGTGCCTACGTGAGCGGCTTCGTCGTCAAGCCAAACCAGCTCGAGCGCGAGCGGCCGTTCATCGCGCATAACATCGAGATGACCCGCGCCGCGTACGGTCTGGATCGCATCGAGAGGCACCCCTTTCCAGCCGATGCGGGGCTCGAGGCCATAGAGGCGCCCGAGAACCAGACCACGCTCGAGAACATTCGTCTGTGGGATTGGCGGGCTCTGCAGGACACCCTGCGGCAGATTCAGGAGATCCGCACGTATTATGACTTTCCGGACATCGACATCGACCGCTATCGCCTCGGCGGCAAGGTTCGCCAGATGATGCTCGCCGCGCGCGAGCTCAACGTCGACAAGCGTCCGCCGAGCAGCCGCAACTGGATCAACGAGAAGCTCATCTAC
>DASXNC010000212.1:0-3569 GCA_036495325.1 Steroidobacteraceae bacterium | reverse complement strand
TGCAACCGGCACGACCTGGCGGCCCGAGCAGTTCCTCACCGTAGGGGCACCGCTCGGTGCGTGGATCGGGGTCACATACCGCGTCCGTTAACTTGATCAGCGGGGCGTCGAGGCGCTCGGCTCAAGGAGCGCGCGCAGCATCGCCACTTCGGCGGCGATCGCGGTGTGCAGGGCCGGATCGACATCGGGTGCGAACAGGGGCGAGTGGTTCGAGGGCAACGGAGGCCCACCCGCCTGCGCCTGCGCCCAGCGGGCAGGCTCGGCTCCGCCGAGACTCATGTAGAACCCCGGTATCCCCTGCTCCACGAGCACCGAGAAATCCTCCGAGGCCGTGATCGGCTCCTGATCGATGACGTTGCCGGATCCGAGCGCATTTTCGAGCACGCCTCGCATGTGCTTGGCAAGCCCCGGATCGTTGTAGACCGCATCGGTGCCTTCGTAATGCTCAATGAGAGGCGCGCGCGGGGCGGACGCTGCCGCCGCTTCGGCGGTCGCGATTCGCGTGATGGCGCTCAGAATCTGCTTGCGCACTTCGGGTGTGCGCGTGCGAACCGTCAGTCCAAGCTCGGCCCTATCGGGAATGATGTTGTTCTTGGTGCCCGCGCGCACGTACCCGACGGTGACGATCGCGAGCTCACCCGGCTTCACTTCACGCGAGACGATGGTCTGCATCGCGAGGACGGTGCGTGCCGCGACCACGATCGGATCGACAGTGGTCTGGGGCATCGCGCCGTGCCCGCCGCGGCCGAAGATCGTGATGCGCACCGAGTCCGAGTTCGTGTCGTAGTACCCGGGGATGACGCCGACTTTTCCGGCCGGGAGCTCGTTTGCGACGTGCAGAGCGAGGAGCGCATCAGGTCGCGGAAAGCGCGTGAAGAGTCCGTCCTTCACCATGCCCGATGCACCGCCGATTGTCTCCTCGGCCGGTTGACCGATGAGCTCGAGCGTGCCGCGCCAGGTATCGCGCGAGTGCGCGAGGATGTCCGCGGTCGCCACGAGCGCGCTCATGTGCAGATCGTGCCCGCACATGTGTCCGACGTAGACCTCGTTACCGGCATCGTCCTTGATGCGCACGTGGCTCGCGTAAGGGAGCCCGGTCTTCTCCTCGACCGGCAACGCGTCGAGCTCGGTCCTGAGCAGGATCGTGCGTCCCGGGCCGTTTCGCAGCACCGCCACGATGCCCGTTCCACCCACATGCTCGGTCACCTGGTAGCCGAGCTTGCGCAGGTCATTCGCGAGTATTGAGGCGGTCCGGGTCTCGTGTCCCGAAAGCTCGGGGTGCTCGTGAATGTTTACGTAAAGCGCGTGCGCCATCGGGTAGACCGTATCGATCTCCGCCGGCATGTTGCGCGCACCGGCGACCGTTGCAGCGGGAGCGAGAAGCGCAAGGATTGCGAGACGTTTCACCGTGGCACTCTCCGCGGATGGTCGAGGTAAGCTAACACGCTGCGCGAGCCTTCGGCGGAGTGCGCACGCGTGCACCGTCGCATGACCTATGATGCCGCGTCGTGCACATCCGATTTCTCCTGCCGTGCGTGGTGGCCTGCGCCCTGCTCCTTGGGAGCTGCACGAGCCCGCCGCCGCGGGGCGGGGGCACGAATGCGACACCCGAGCAAGTCCGCGCGTCTATCGACTCGCTGCTGCCTCCAGCCGTGCCCGACCGCGCCGGGTGGGCGGCGGATATCCGGGATTCCTTCGCCGCACTCGATATTGCGCCGACTCGTGAGCACGTCTGCGCCGTCATCGCGGTGATCGAGCAGGAGTCGGGTTTTCGCCTCGATCCCGTCATCCCGGACCTCGGCCAGCGCGCTTGGCGCGAAATCGACGAGCGCGCCGCGAATGCGGATGTGCCGCCCGTCCTCGTGCATGCGGCACTCGCGCTAAAGTCTCCTGACGGGCGCACGTACGGTGCGCGAATCAGCGCGGCGCGTACCGAGAAGCAGCTCTCCGACACGTACGAGGACTTCATTGGACAGGTGCCGCTCGGACGCCGGCTCTTCTCGGGCTGGAATCCCATTCGGACCCGCGGACCGATGCAGGTCAACGTCGCCTTCGCGGAGCGATTCGAGCGCATTACGCCCTACCCCTTCCCGACCCGCGGCAGCATTCCCGATGAGCTGTTCACCCGGCGAGCGAGCTTGTACTTCGGGATTGCTCATCTGCTCGGTTACCAGGCGCCGTACGACCGTTATCTGTTTCGCTTCGCCGACTACAATGCTGGCCAATATGCGAGCCGCAATGCGGCGTTCCAGCGCGCGGCCGCAATCGCAGCCCGCGAACCCTTGACGCCCGATGGGGCGCTGCTCGCAAGCGACCCGGCTGCGGCGGAGGCGGGCAGCACCGAGCGCGTGCTCGACGGGCTAGCCGCGCGCCTCCATCTGCAGCCAGCACAGATCCACGCAGCGCTCGAGCAGGGCCCGAGTGAAGCGTTCGGGAAAACCGAGCTCTACCGTCGCGTGTTTGCGCTCGCAGAGCGTCGCAGCGGACGGCGTCTGCCGCGCGCCGAGGTACCGCAGATTCGACTGCACGGACCGAAGATCGAGCATGCGCTGACGACCGATTGGTACGCGCACCGGGTGAACGGTCGATTCGAGAGTTGCCTGCGCGAATGATCGGCGGACCGGCACGCCGGGCGCATCAGGCGGTCGCGCTCGCGAGGAGGCGCAGCCCACCCCTCGGCCGCGCTATATTCGGCATCACATCGGCCATTCCGGGATCACGCCGGCCGATATGGGGGGATCGAACGTGACAGCCAGTAATCGTGCACGCGCGGCATCCGCCGCGGCATTGTCCATCGCAATCGGGTGGGCTGCATGGCCCGCATCCGCGGCCGAGAGCTGCGATCAAGCGTGCCTCGAACGCATCGCAGAGCAATACCTCGCGGCGATGGTGGCTCACGATCCAATGAAGGCGCCGATTGCCCGGGGGGCGCGCTATACGGAGAACGGCGTCGAGCTCACGCTGCCTGACGGCCTCTGGCGCACGGCCGACAGTCTCGGAAAGTACCGGCTGTACGTCGCCGATCCCGGAGCGGATACGATCGGCTTTTTTGCGAAGGCACGCGAGAACGGCGCATCGGCTCTGGTCGCGACCCGCTTGAAGGTCGTAGGCGGAAAGATCACAGAAATGGAGAGTGTCGTCGCGAGGCTCTCTGGAACGACGGGCGGAAGCGCGAGCCCGCTCGGACGCGAGGACAAATTGGGCGATGAGCCTCGGCCGCAGTTTCTCGCCGTGCTGCCGCCGAATGAACGGCGCTCGCGCGCGCAGCTCGCCGCGATCGTGAACCGCTATTTCACGGGCATCGAGAACAATACGGGGGACAAGCCCCCGCCCTTTGCCGAGGACTGTCTGCGGCTCGAGGATGGAGGGCAGACGACGGGCAGACCGGTCGCGCCGGGCGCGCAGCCGGGCCCGGCGAATTACAGCTGCCGCGAGGCGTTCGGGCTCGGCTACTACCGCGAGGATACGCGGCTGCGCAACCGCCGGGTGCTCGCCGTCGACACCGAGCGCGGGCTCGTCTACACAGGTGTCTTCCTCGATCACGACGCCACGGTGCGCTCGTACCACCT
>DASXNC010000211.1:0-2388 GCA_036495325.1 Steroidobacteraceae bacterium | reverse complement strand
CGGGCACGAGCCCGCACCGGACAGCTCGCGGAGCAGGGATAGCGAAGCGAGATGCGGGCGGGTTGCGCTCCAAGGATGGCTGCTTGGCACCATACCCCCTTAGAATGACCGGGATGCCGAAGCTCACGTCGTTCAAGGCCTACGATGTCCGGGGCCGCATTCCCGATGAGATCAACGATCAGCTTGCGTTCGACATCGGACGGGCTTACGCGGCGTTTGTCGGGCCGAAAAACGTCGCGGTGGGTTACGACATCCGCCTGTCGAGCCCGCAGCTCGCGGCGGCGCTGAAGCGCGGACTCACCCAGTCGGGCGTCGATGTGCTCGACATCGGCCTCTGGGGCACGGAGGGGATCTACTACGCGACGGCCGCCGAGCGCCTGGGCGGCGGCATCATGGTCACGGCGAGCCACAATCCGCCGGATTACAACGGCATGAAACTCGTTCGCGCCGAGTCGCGTCCGATCAGCGGTGATACGGGGCTGCAAGAGATGCGGGCGATGATCGAGGCCGGGCGGCTCCCGGGCCCCGCGGGGCGGGCCGGCACGGAACGCCCGCTCGATGTGCGGGCACGCTACGTCGAGCACTTGCTCGGGCTCGTCGATCACTCCAAGCTCGAGCGGCTCAAGGTCGTCGTCAACCCCGGCAACGGCGGCGCGGGACTCATCGTGGATGCGCTCGAGCCGCATCTACCCTTCGAGCTCGTGAAAATTCAGCACGAGCCGGACGGTCATTTCCCGAACGGCGTCCCGAACCCCATGCTCGAGGAGAACCGCACGACGACGAGTCGGGCGATCGTGAGCTCGGGTGCCGACGTGGGACTCGCCTGGGACGGCGACTACGACCGCTGCTTTTTCTTCGACGAGCGCGGACGCTTCATCGAGGGCTACTACCTCGTCGGCTTGCTCGCGGAGGTCTTCCTGCGCCGCGAGCGCGGCGGGCGCATCGTGCACGATCCGCGGCTCACCTGGAACACGATCGACATCGTGCGGCAGTGCGGTGGGGAGCCCGTGCTCTGCAAGTCGGGACACGCTTTCATGAAGCAGAAGATGCGCGCGGTCGACGCGATCTACGGTGGGGAGATGAGCGCGCATCATTATTTTCGCGATTTCTACTACTGCGACAGCGGCATGATCCCCTGGCTTCTGGTGCTGCAGACGATATGCGAGCGGGGCGAGCCTCTCTCGGCGCTGGTCGCCGAGCGCATGCGGCTCTATCCCGCGAGCGGGGAGATCAATCTGCGGCTCGAGGGGGACGCGAAAGCGGTGCTCGACCGGGCGCAGAGGCGGTACGAACGGGGCGCGCTGTCCATCGATTTCACGGATGGACTGTCGATCGAGCACGCCGAATGGCGGTTCAACCTCCGGGGGTCGAATACCGAGCCCCTCGTGCGCCTCAACGTGGAGTCCCGAGCGAACGAGGCGCTGATGCGCGAGAAGACCGAAGAGCTGCTCGCGTTTTTGCGCACCTGATCACCCCGGGCACGTTGCTTGCTCGCGGCGCCGGAGGCCCTGCGTTGCGCTCGGGGATCGGAGGAGGTCGCGCCGAAGAGCGTGCGTCGAGCGCCAGGGTGAGGAAGCACATGACCGCGACTGCGTTTATCAGAGTCCTGATCGCCGAAAATCACGCCGACCTCAGCGAGACCCTGGCGCGGATCATCGATTCAGAGCCCGACATGCGCTGCGTCGGCCAAGTGGCCTCGGCCGCCGCCGTGCTGCCGGCCATACGAGGCTCGGGGGCGAACGTCCTCGTGCTCGACCTCGGCCTGCAGGGCGGCAGCGGAATGGAGCTGATCGAGGGTCTCGCGGCGAGCGAGCCGGCGCTGCGCATCGTCGTCTTCAGCGGCCTCTGCAACGAACTGCTCACACGCGAGATTCTGCACCGCGGCGCCGCTGCGTTCGTCGCCAAGGGATCGGACCCGAGCGTGCTCCTCGAGGAGCTGCGGCGCACGCCCGAGGTGGGCTGACGTCGCAGCGCCTCTTGGCTGTGGCGTGATCCTGTCCGCCGGATGTGCGATGCTGGCGCACTCGCTGTGCAGGGCGAGGCGATCTTAGAGCGGAGGGGTCATTCGTTGAGGCTGGGGGTTGCGCTCCTGGGGCCCGTATCTGGGCTGTTCGCGCTCGCTGCGGGCTGCGCCACCGCACCAGGTGTCGCGCGACTTCATGACTCCTCTCTCGGGTGCATGCGCTCCGTGGTCGCGACGAAGCTCCCCCCGCACATCTCCGACAAGCACGCGCATTGCCTCGCAGCGGGATTCATCGCGCGCTACTGCAGCCGGCCTGAAGCCTACGTGGCCAGCTGGGGCAAGGAATTCACCGATCTGTTCAACGGGAGCAACGATTTCGAGTGGGCCGACCTCAAGGCCGACCGTCTCGGGATTCGCTGCGAGCG
>DASXNC010000210.1:0-5085 GCA_036495325.1 Steroidobacteraceae bacterium | reverse complement strand
CCTCGCGGTATTTCCTTCAATAAGTGCGTCGGCCGCAAGAATTACTCACATTCGAGCGCGCGATTTCGCAACGTGCGCCACGAAACGGGAGCGGCGTCTGGCCGAGTTCTTGCTCGCTAATGGGAGCCCTCCAGGAGCAATGAGCGCCTCATCCAAGCGGAGCCTCACGAGACATGACAATTTCCAGCATCGTAAACCCGAGCACTCTCGTCTATCCGTTCGGTCAACCGGGTAACGCTGGGCAGACGGCCGGTCAGACGCCGGGCAGCGCCAGTGCGGCGAGCCCGTTCAACACTCGAGCCTTTGCAATACCCGGTGCCGCGCTCCTGGCCCTTTCGCAAGTCGGCGTCTCGAGCGCGACCAACGCGACGTCTGCAGCATCGGGCGCAATCGTCCCAACACCGGGCACGACATCTGGAGCATCGACATCGACCTCCACATCGCCCGGCGCTGCATCGGGCGCAACCGCGGCCGCAGGGCAGCCGGCTTCGGACGCCGTGCAGAGCTTTCTCCAGAATCTGTATGCCGCCCTGCAGGCACAGGCTACGGTCGATGCGACCCAGGCGACCGCCAGCGGCGTGAGTAATTCGAGTCAGGCCGGCGCATCGAGCACTTCGGGCGCTTCGGGCAATTCGGGCACTTCGTCGGTGCACGGCCATCATCACGGCCACCACGGCGGTCACGGCAGCGCGGGTCTCGCAAACCTGGCCGAACAGCTGAGTTCATCCGTCGCCCCCGATTCCAGCGACACCGCCGGGGCCACCACATCGCCGACCTCAACAGCGGGCGGTACCTCACCAGTTGCCGGCTCATCGAGCGCTGCGGTCTCCGCGCTCCAGCAGAGCTTCAACAACCTGGTGATCGCGGCGGGTGGGTCGAGCAATAGTCAGGCGACGCTGGGTGCCTTCCTGCACGCGTTCGCCAGTGATCTGTCCACCAAGCCTGCTGGAAGCATCCTGAGCACGCAGGCCTGAGCTCACCGGCCTGAGCACGCGGGCGTGGGCGGTCCCGGCCGACGGGAGCACAGGGCACGCCCTCGTCGATGCGATTGATCGCCGGCGCGCCGTCGGCGAGACTCGCGAGAATGCGGGTCCTTCTCGTCGAAGACGACCGAATGATCGCGGAAGCCGTGCGCACGGCCCTGCAGCAGGACGGCCACACGGTCGACTGGATGGGTGACGGGACGAGCGCCGCAGCCGCGCTTGCCTCAGAGACCTTCGACATCGTGCTGCTCGACCTCGGTCTTCCGAGGCGCGGGGGTCTCGAGGTGCTACGCGAGGCGCGAGCGCGCGGCATCTCGACACCGGTCATCATCATTACGGCTCGCGACGACGTACAGAGCCGGATCGCGGGTCTCGATTCGGGCGCCGATGATTACGTGGTGAAGCCGTTCGACCTCGATGAGCTCGCCGCGCGGATGCGCTCGGTGCTCCGCCGCGGCGCCGGACGCGGGGAGCCGGTCATCGAGCATGCCGGAATCCGTTTGAATCCCGCCACGCGCGAGGTCTCGCATCGCGGAGAACCGGTGCAGCTCTCAGCCCGGGAGTACGCGGTGCTCGAAGCGCTGCTGATGCGACCCGGCGCGATTCTCTCGCGGGCGCAGCTCGAGGATCGGCTCTACGGCTGGGGTGGTGAGATCGAGAGCAACACCGTAGAGGTGTATATCCATTCTCTGCGTCGCAAGCTCGGTTCCGATACGATCCGCAACGTGCGCGGAGTCGGCTACTGCGTGCCGAAGGGCTAGATGCCTGGGCTGACATTCATTAAGGCTGCATTAAGCCTCGCGGCGGATATTGGGTATCCATGATCGGAGCCCTGCGCTCGATCCGCGCCCGTCTGCTCGCAGGCCTGCTCGCGCTGGTCGCCGTGACGTCGCTGATTGCCGGAGCCGTCACCTACAGCCGCCTGCTGGCCGAGACGTCGACGCTGCTCGACTACCAGTTGCGTCAAATGGCCCTCTCGCTGCGAGACCCGGCGGCTTTCGGACCGGGACTGCAGCTGCCGTCGCGCGCGACCGGATCGGAATACATCGTGCAGATCTGGGACCCGTTCGGAACGCTGCACTATCTCTCCTCGCCGGGCCTGTCCTTGCAGGCCGGACTGCCGATCATCCCCCGCGCGATCCTCGGCTACGCCGACATGACGCTCGACGGGCGGCGCTGGCGCGTATACAGCCTGGATACCATTTGGGGGGTGATTCAGGTCGCGCAGCCGTGGAGCGTGCGTGATGCGCTCGCCCGGCAGGCCGCGCTCCGGGTGCTCGCCCCGATACTGCTGCTCCTGATTGCAATGGCCGCGGCGTCTGTTTGGATCGTCGGCGGTGCGATCGCGCCGTTGAAACGCCTCGCTGCGGAGGTTCAGCGACGCGATGCCGGCAGTCTCGAGCCGATCTCCGCACCGGAGCTCCCGGTTGAAACGGCGCCGCTCATCGACGAGCTCAATCGCCTGCTCGCGCGGCTGAGGCAAGCCTTCGACAAGCAGCGAGCCTTCGTCGCCGATGCGGCGCACGAGCTGCGCTCGCCGCTCACAGCGCTGTCCCTGCAGATTCAGCTGCTCGATCGGGCGCGCGACGAGACCGCTCGGAACGAGGCCCGTGCGCGCCTCGGCAGCGCGATCGAGCGCGCCATACATCTGGCGAGCCAGCTGCTCACGCTCGCGCGGCAGGAGCCCGAAGGCGCGCCCATTCAGCTTCAGCCGGTCGCGCTCGAGGCCTGCGCACGGGAGGCGATCGCGGAGGTGCACCCGTTTGCCGAGCAACGTGACATCGAGCTGAGTCTCTCAGGCGAGACCGAAGCGAAAGCGCCCCGCGTGAACGGCGATCCCGATGCGATTCGGGTCCTCATCCGCAACCTCGTGGACAACGCCGTGCGCTATAGCCCGGCGGGTGGAAAGGTGAAGATCCGCATAGACCGGACGGCTGGACCGCTTTCGCAGGCAAGCGCACGGCTTGCGGTGGAGGACGAAGGCCCCGGCATTCCGCTCGCCGAGCGCGAGCGCGTGTTCGACCGGTTCTACCGCCATGCCGATGCCGCCGACGGCGGAAGCGGGCTCGGCCTAGCCATCGTGAGCGCCATCGCGGGCCGGCACCATGCTCGCCTGACACTCGAGGACGCGGAGCCGCACGGGCTCAGAGTGATCGTGACGTTCCCGCCGTCTTAAGCCCCCTTTAAGGCTCCGGGCGCAAGTTACGCGGCATGGACAATACATTCGAGGTGATTCCATGCAACGTAAGAAGATGACCGTCGCGCTCGCAGTGGGCGCGGTGTTGGCCGGCGGCGTCGCCGCGGAAGGATGGGTCATCCCCGCCTTCAACCACTCGAGCGCAGTGGCCGCGGCCGAATTGGGTCGCACGAACTCCACCGCGCCGGCGCCCATTCCGCTCGGTTCCGCGCCCAACTGGCGCGCCGTCGTCTCGGAGAACCGTTCGGCTGTGGTGAGCATCACGAGCCAGAGCGTCGAACACGAGCAAGGCCCACAGATGTTCGGCCAGAGCAACGGGGATAGCGACGGCGATAGCGACAACTCCCAGGGCGGCGATGATCCCTTCTCCCAGTTCTTCAGGATGCTGCCGCAGCGGCCGCAGAACGTTCCGGTGCGCAGCCTCGGATCGGGATTCATCGTTCGCTCCGACGGGGTGATTCTCACGAACGCGCACGTCGTGCGCAACGCGACGCATGTGACGGTCAAGCTCGAGGACAACCATGAATACCGCGCGAAGGTCGTCGGCCTCGACATCCCGACCGACATCGCCGTTCTCAAGATCAACGCGACGAACCTGCCGACGGTGCGGGTCGGCGATTCGACGAAGCTCGCAGTCGGTGACTACGTGCTCGCGCTCGGCGCCCCCTACGGGCTCACCGAAAGCGCGACGGCGGGCATCGTGAGCGCGAAGGGTCGCGAGATCAGCGACTCGTACGTGCCGTTCATCCAGACCGATGTGGCAGTCAATCCCGGTAACTCGGGCGGACCGCTCTTCAACGAGCACGGCGAGGTCGTCGGCATCAACTCCCAGATCTACAGCAACACCGGCGGCTATGAGGGCGTCTCGTTCGCGATCCCGATCGATGTCGCCTCGACCGAAGCGACGCAGATCCTGACGCACGGCAAGGTCGAGCACGCACGGCTCGGCGTCGAGGTGCAGCAGGTCAATCAGGCGCTCGCCGGCACGTTCAAACTCAATCAGCCGCAGGGCGCACTCGTGGCGAAGGTCGAGCCCGACAGTGCCGCGGCTCGCGCCGGCCTCAAGAGCGGCGATGTCATTCTCAAATTCGACGGCAAGTCGGTCACGGACAGCAGAACGCTCGCGGCGCTGGTCGGCAGCTCGCAGCCGGGCTCGACCGCGACGCTCGACATCTGGCGCGACGGCCGGCCGGTCACCATGCGCGTGACGCTCGGCAACGCGCAGCAGAGCGGTGAGCTGCAGGCCAATAACGGGGGAGCCGACCACGGGCGCCTCGGGCTCGCCGTGCGCCCGCTCACGCCGGAGGAGAAGTCGCAGGCTGGTGTCCCGGCGGGTCTGGTCGTCGAGCGCTCGATGGGTCCTGCCGCCGACGCGGGCATCCAGCCCGGAGACATCATCCTGTCAGCCGACGGCACGCCGGTCGATAGCGCGCAGCAGCTGAGTCGCGTCGTGGGCAGCCAGAAGAACGCTGTGGCGCTCCTCGTGCAGCACGGCGACCAGCGGATCTTCGTCCCGGTGCAGCTCGGCTAAGCGCCTCGTTCCGCGCCGCTCGCGTGAGCGGCGCCGCCACACGGCCCGGCAGGTTCCGACACTGGTCGGCCTGCCGGGCTTTCTTTTAGGCGCGTGCGGCATTGAAGACTCATCCAGGGCCTGGACGGAAGCTCAGCCTATATCTCGACTATGTTGCTGCGGAAATTGGATAGGCCTGGCGCGCTTCTGCCAATATTGCCTTGGCCGGATGAGCACTGTTTATCGGAATTGGAGGCGCCAATGAGCAGCGTACAAATCGAGCAGAAGAGTGATGAGATGCCCCCGCGAGAGGGGATGAGCATCGCGCCTTTTCTCACCGTCGCCGACATCGAGCGATCGGCCCGATACTACGAGAAGGTCTTCGGTGCTCGTAT
>DASXNC010000209.1:0-4484 GCA_036495325.1 Steroidobacteraceae bacterium | reverse complement strand
CGTTGCCGTTCCAGAGGGTCATTCCCGTCCCGAAGAGGGCGTCCTCCATGCGCCGACACGCAGCAATCCAATTGGGCCTCCTGGCATCCGGCATCTTTGCGGCCGGTCTTGCGGCGAGCGGGGCACGTGCAGAAGACATCTGGAAGTGGGTCGACACTCAGGGGCACGTGCAATACAGCGACCACTGGACCCCGGGCGCCGTGCTCATCAAGAGCGATCATCCGCGAGGGAACGAGACTGTGTCGTCGAACGACGACCAGGCGCAACTCAATGCCACGAATCGCCGCATCGACGAGGATTTGAGCCGCGAAGCCGCGCAACGCGCCGTCCAGAAGGACGAGGCGGTGACCCGCACGGCACAGTGCAAGCAGGCGAAGGAACACTATCAGAAGGTGATCGACGCGCGCCGCATCTATCGCGAGGACAAGAACGGCGAGCGCTCGATTCTCACGGACGACGAGGCCGACAAGGCCCGCGTGCAGGCTCGCATGGACATGCAGAACGCCTGCGGCCCGAACGCAGCGCCCGACTCCTCTCCACCCGCCTCGTAACTCGACCGCACTGAAGGTTCCGACCCGCGGCCCCGGGCGGCCGGCGGTGTGATTGCATTGGCGCGCGATTTCGCGAGCGATATGATGGCACGCACGCCGGCGCGGAGAGCCCGTTCATCACCAATGCGCATCGACTTCACGAAGATGCACGGCCTTGGCAACGACTTCATCGTCTTCGATGCGCCTCCGGGCGGGCCGCCTTCGACGGCGGCCCTGCGCCGGCTCGCCGACAGGCGCACTGGCATCGGCTTCGATCAGGCGCTCGTGCTCGAGCCGCCGCGACGCGCGGGCTCCAGTCTTTCCTACCGCGTTTTCAATGCAGATGGGAGCGAGGTGGAGCAGTGCGGGAATGGCGCGAGGTGCGTCGCCGCGCTCTGGCAGCGGCGCGGCCGGGCGCGCTCCAGTGAGCCGATCGTAATGGACAGCGCAGGCGGTGCGGTGCGGGCGCGAGTGCTTGCGCCGGAACTGGTCTGCGTCGAGATGGGCGTGCCGAGCTTCGATCCGCGCGCGCTTCCGTTCGATGCGCCGGGCAATGCGACGGACGATGCGCAGTTTTACGAGCTCGAGGCCAGCGGCGAGAGCGTCCGCATCGGCGCGGTCTCGCTCAGCAATCCGCACGCGGTGCTCGTGGTGGATTCCGTCGATGCGGCGCCGGTCGAGCGCCTCGGGCCCGCCATCGAGACCCACCCGCGATTCCCGAGGCGGGTAAACGTTGGATTTCTCCAGATCGTCGATCGCGCCCATGTGCGTCTGAGGGTGCACGAGCGCGGCGTCGGCGAAACACTCGCGTGCGGAACGGGAGCGTGCGCCGCGGTCTCGTTCGCGCGGGAGCGAGGTCTGCTCGATCCGAAGGTCTCGGTACGGGCGCGCGGCGGCGAGTTACGCGTAGACTGGGATGGGGCGGGCGAACCGATCTGGCTCACCGGTCCCGCCGAATTTGCATTCGAGGGGCGTGTCGAGATTGACGACACGCAGGGCTGAGGAAGATTCAAGTTCAATTCACGCTGGGGGGCGGACGGGACATGACAACAAGAGAAGCTCGCGGAGTGACCGCGGCGGAAGCCGAGGAAGAAGGGGTAGCCCGCTACTTGCAGCATCACCCGGAGTTCTTCGAGCGCCACCTCCCGCTACTCGCGCGGCTGCGGCTGCCTCACCTCCGAGGCGGTTCGACGATCTCGCTGATCGAGCGCCAGGTCGAGGTGCTGCGCGAGCGGCAGGCCGCGCTCGAGCAGAAACTCGCGGAATTCGTCAAGGTCGCCCGTTCGAACGATCAAGTCGCCGAGCGCATCCACCTCTTGACGCGCCGCCTCCTTGTGGCGACGACCCGCGCGGCCGCGGTCGCCGCGATCGAGGCGAGCCTCAGGGAAGACTTCGATGCCTTCAACGCGGTCCTGGTGCTCGTCGCGCCCTCCGCCGAAGTGCCCGCGCACCGCTTCCTCAAGGTCGTCGCGCCCGATGACGCCAACCTCAAATCATTTGACTCACTGTTCGCGAGCGGGAAGCCGCGCTGCGGCCAAGCGCGCGACACGCAGCGCGAGTTCCTGTTCGGCGCGGAGGCGGGGGACATGGGCTCTATCGCTCTCATCCCGCTCGGCGAGAAGGGTGCGCTCGGCCTGCTCGCGCTCGGAAGCCACGACAGAGACCGCTTCCATCCCGGCATGAGCACCGAGTTCCTCGGCCGCGTGGGCGACCTCATCGCCGATGCGCTCGCGAGATTCTGAGCCCCCGCGGCGAGGCAGCCGCGGCGCCTGGGCCGCGGCCGCATGAGCCCCGACGCACTCGAATCGATCACGCGCTTCCGGCGGCACCTCGCGACCGAGCGGCGTCTCTCGCCGCACACCGACTCGAGCTATGCGCGCGACCTCGCGGCTCTCGTGCGCTTCTGCGACGCCCGCGGTATCGCCGCATGGAGCAAGCTTGACAGCCAGCACTTGAGAGTCTTCGCGGCGCAGTCTCATGCTGCGGGACTCGCCCCGCGAAGCATTCAGCGTCGGCTCTCGGCAGTGCGCAGCTTCCTTCGCTTTCTGCTCGTGCGCGAGAAGGCAGTCGGGAGCAACGCCGGGGTGGACGTGCAGGCGCCCAAGTCGGCGCACCGGCTGCCGCAGGTGCTCGACCCGGAGCAGATGGCGCGGCTCCTCGAGCTGCCGGGTGACGGCCCGTTTGTTGCTCGCGACCGAGCCATCATGGAGCTGCTGTACTCCTCGGGACTACGCCTCGCGGAGCTGGTGGGGCTCGATCTGGGCGATGTCCACCTCTCGGACCGCACCGTGCGCGTGCTCGGCAAGGGCGGCAAGGAGCGCATCGTGCCAGTCGGGCGGCACGCGATCGCTGCGCTCGAGAGCTGGTGCGGTCGACGATCCGGCATCGCGCGAGCCGGGAGCGCGGCGCTGTTCGTCGGCCGGGGCGGCCGTCGACTAGGGCGGCGCGCTGTGCAGACGCGCGTGGCGTACTGGGCGCGGCGGCAGGGGCTCCCGATGCACGTGCATCCGCACCTGTTCCGGCACTCCTTCGCATCGCACCTGCTCGAGTCGAGCGGCGACCTGCGCGGCGTCCAGGAGCTGCTCGGGCACGCCGATATCTCGACGACCCAGGTCTACACCCACCTTGACTTCCAGCACCTCGCCCGCATTTACGACGCTACGCACCCTCGTGCCCGCAGAAAAACCCCCAGGCAATCATGAGCTTCGATCCGCATGGCACTACGATTCTCGCCGTCCGCCGCCGGGGCGCGGTGGCCGTGGGCGGTGACGGTCAGGTAACCCTCGGCAACACCGTCATGAAGGGTAATGCGCGCAAGGTGCGCCGGCTCTACGGTGATAAGGTGCTCGCCGGCTTCGCGGGTGGCACCGCGGATGCCTTCACGCTCTTTGAGCGCTTCGAGGGAAAGCTCGAGAAGTACGGCAATCTCACACGAGCCGCTATCGAGCTCGCCAAGGACTGGCGCTCCGACCGCTACCTGCGCCGGCTTGAAGCGCTGCTGCTCGTCGCCGACCGCGAGAAGATCTTCGTCATCTCGGGCAACGGCGACGTGATCGAACCCGAGCACGATGCGGCCGCGATAGGCTCGGGCGGATCGTACGCTCTCGCCTCGGCCCGCGCGCTCACCGAGAGCTCCGAGCTCGATGCGCGCTCCATCGTCGAGCGCTCGCTCGCGATCGCGGCCGACATCTGCATCTACACGAACCGCAATATCCTCATCGAGGAACTCAACTGATACCGTGAGCCCGCATCTGCCCGTGCCTCAACCCCCCGCCCCCCAGTCGTTCGCGCCGCAATTTCCGGCGACGGAGGCCCTGCCGCGCGCACTCACGCCCCGCGAGATCGTCCAGGAGCTCGACAAGCACATCATCGGGCAGGACGCCGCCAAGCGTGCGGTGGCCATCGCGCTGCGCAACCGCTGGCGACGCATGCAGGTCGGGGAGCCGCTGCGGCAGGAGATCACTCCGAAGAACATCCTCATGATCGGACCGACGGGCGTCGGCAAGACCGAGATCGCGCGCCGGCTCGCGAAGCTTGCGAACGCGCCTTTCGTGAAAGTTGAGGCGACGAAGTTCACTGAGGTCGGCTATGTCGGAAGAGACGTCGACTCGATCGTCAAGGAGCTCGCGGACGTTGCGGTGAAGATGACACGCGAGCAGGAAATGGAAAAGGTCCGGCAGCGGGCCGCGGATGCAGCCGAGGAGCGCGTTCTAGATGCTCTGTTGCCGCGTCCGCGCACACTCGGCTTCTCCACGGACGAACCGCGTGAGCCGCGCGATGCGGAGACGCGCCAGAAATTCCGCGCCATGCTGCGGCAGGGCGAGCTCGACGAGCGCGAGATCGAGGTGGAGCTGCGATCGATGCCGATGGGCGTCGAGATCATGGCGCCTCCGGGTATGGAGGAGATGCAGCAGCAGCTGCAGTCGATGTTCCAGAGTCTCGGCGGCAACCGCA
>DASXNC010000208.1:0-2676 GCA_036495325.1 Steroidobacteraceae bacterium | reverse complement strand
CCCGCTCTCGGCGATGAGCAGCACGGCCTCGCGCGAGGGGCGCGCGCGCCGCGGCTTCGCCCCCGGGAGCTCAGCTTGGCGCCCTTCGCGCGCGGCGATGCAGACCTGGCTCATCGGACACACCGTGCATGCGGGCCGCGTACGCGTGCAGAGGGTGGCACCGAGGTCCATGATGCCTTGGGTGTAGGCGGCGGCGCGCTGCGCCGGCGTGCAGGCATCGGCCCTCGCCCAGAGCGCTTTGAGTACGCTCGCCGAGCTGGGATTTCCGTCGATCCCAAATACCCGCGCGAGCACGCGCTTGGCGTTGCCATCGAGGATCGGATGGCGCTCGCCGCGCGCCAGCGAGAGGATCGCGCCGGCGGTCGAGCGCCCGATGCCCGGAAGCGCCGTGACGGCATCGATGTCGGCCGGAAATTCACCGCCGTGCCGCTCGAGGAGCGCTTGCGCGGCGGCCTTGAGATTCCGGGCGCGCGCGTAGTATCCGAGCCCGGTCCAAAAATGTAATACCTCATCGATCGGCGCCCGCGCGAGCGCCTCCACGGTCGAAAAACGTCCCATGAACCGTTCGTAGTAGGGGATCACGGTCGAGACTTGAGTCTGCTGCAGCATGACTTCCGAGACCCAGACCCGGTAGGGCGTGGGATCTTTCTGCCACGGCAAGGACTTGCGGCCATGTTGGTCGAACCAAGTGAGAAGCCGGTCCGCAAAATCCGCGGGCTGGATGGGGGTTTGACCTAACATCGGCGGAAATTTTCCCTGCGAAACCTTAGCGAAATCATAGCTCAAGCCGCACTCGATCCCGCCGATAACTTCCAGGAGGGCTTCCGCCCCGCCATACCTATTGGATGATGCATGCGCCGTTGGCCGATCCGCCGTAAATTACTCTCGACGCCTGTGGCCGCGGCCACCGTCCTCGGCCTCGTGCCCTGGCTCATGCTCCTCCTGCCGGGCCGCCGTATCGCGATCGCGATCGCGGCTTTTGGACTCCTGGTGGTCATCGCCATGATCGCGCGCGCGATCGCGGACGATGTCGCCCGGCGCATTGCCGAGGCGCGCGCTGCGCTCGTGGCAATCGTGGATCCGCAGGGGCCGACGCCCGTGGGCGATGAGCTCGATGCGCTTGCCGCGGGCGTGCATACGGCGCTCTACCACGGGCGCGAGCGCGAGACCGAGCTTTACCGCGCGGCGGAGTTTCTGCGCTTCGCGCAGTACGCGGGCGGATTTGGCCTGTTCGATCTCGACTTCGCGAGCGGGCAGGTGACAGGCACCCCGCTCTTCTTCAGCCTCATCGGCATGAAGTCCCACGGGCTGCCGTTCACGCGCCACGACTGGCTCGCGACCGTACACCCCGAGGACTTCGAGCCCTTGGTGTGCGCGCTCGAGGGGGCGATGGAGGGCGCAGGTCATTTTCAAGCCGAGTACCGCACGCTCATCTCGGACGGCTCGGTGCGCTGGCTCGCGGCGTGCGGAGAGGTCTCGGCGGTAACGGACCTCGAGCACGGCCGGCTCATCGGCACCGTGACCGAGATCACCGAGCGCAAGCGACTCGAGGAGTCGCACCGCGCGAAGAGCGAGTCCTTGACCCGCGCTCAGGCCGCGGCCGGCATCGCTACCATGGACCTGAACTTCCACCGCCGCAGCTGGATCTGCTCGGACAACTTCCACGAATTCTTGGGACTGCCCGAGACGACGCCCTTGAACGATTTGAACGGCCGGCTCGTGAGCGTGCATCCGGACGACGTTGAGCGGGTGCGCCGCGCCCCCTTCGAGACGAGCCGCGAGACACCCTCCTACCGCTGCGAGTACCGGCTTCTCGGGCCCGCGGGCGAGGAGCGCTGGATCGCCGAGAAGGCGGACGTCACGCACGGACCCAACGGCGAGATCCTGCGCCTCGCGGGTGCGCTCATCGACATCACGGACTTGAAACGCACCGAGGCGGCGCTCACCTCGACCGAGCGTCGGCTCGCGCGCACCATGCTCGGCACGCGCGACGGCGTCTGGGAGATCGACGTGAAGGCCGACCGGCTTTGGTACGGCCCGCGGTTCGAGGAGCTGCTGGGGTTCGGTAGTGGAGAGCTCGATCGCACGCGCGAAGGTTCAGAGCGCTTGATGCACCCGGACGATGTGGCCGCGACGCGCGCCGCATTCGAGAACCACCTCTCGCTCGACACCCCGCTGGACATCGAAGTGCGGCTCAGGCACGCAAAGGGGCACTACGAGTGGGTGCGGCTGCGCGGTCAGGCCGAGCGCGATGCGGCCGGCGCGCCCGTCTGGATCGCAGGCTCGACGCAGCTCGTGACCGACCGCAAGCGTGCCGAGCAGGCGGCGCTCGATGCGAAGCTCGCCGCCGAGGCCGCGAACCGCGCGAAATCGAACTTCCTCGCGAACGTGAGCCACGAGATCCGCACCCCGATGAACGGGGTGATCGGCATGTCGCAGATCCTCTCGGAGACCCAGCTCGACCATACGCAGCGCGAGTACGTCGACATCATCCGCGGCAGCGCGCAGTCGCTCTTGGCCCTCATCAACGACGTGCTCGACCTCTCGAAGATCGAGGCCGAGCGGGTCGAACTCGAGCAGGTGGACTATGACCTGCGGGACGTGGTCTACGACACCGCGGCCGCCACGGCGCTGCAGGCGGCGGTCAAGGGCATCGAGCTCGTGGTCAACATCGAG
>DASXNC010000207.1:0-1897 GCA_036495325.1 Steroidobacteraceae bacterium | reverse complement strand
CGCTTCTCCTCTGGGTCTGCATCGTCGCGGCTGGGCGCGGGATCGCCTACGCCTTGCCGCCCCCTTGAGCAGAGCGCGTGCACGCCATTTCCCAGGTGCTGCTCGCGTTCTGCCGCTGGTGTGACGCGTCCTTCTTCGGCGAGGACATCCGCAACTCGGTGTGGCTCTTCCCATTCGTCGAGATCTTCCACCTCCTCGCGCTGGGGCTGCTCGGCGGCACGACCATCCTCGTCAATCTCAGCCTGCTCGGCGTGCGCTTTCGCGGCGAGCCCGTCTCGCGGCTCGCGCGCGACGTGCAGCCGCTTTTCAACGCGAGCCTCGCGGTCATGCTGATCTCCGGCTTCCTGCTCTTCTCGACGGAGGCCTTGAAGATGTACGGGAGCCCAGCCTTCCAGTTCAAGATGTCGTGCCTCGCGCTCGCGATCCTCTTCTCGTACACACTGCACTTCCGCATCGCTCGCGGCGACGGTGCTTACGCCCCCGGATGGCGCAGGCTCGCCGCGATCGCCTCCTTCGTGCTCTGGGCCGGCGTCGCACTCGGCGGCCGTGCAATCGGCTACGTGAACTCGACCCCGCCTCCGGGCGGCGGAAACTGACGATCAGAGCGCCTTGAAGAGCTTCGTGAGCAATCCCAGGAGCGTTGATTCAGAAACGATTGGCAACAATTGATTTGCGGGAACTCTTCCGGATACGAGGGGAGTTGTTATCATGGCGCGCGTCCGCGGTGTGGTTGCGTCTCGTTGTACCGCGGCTGTCTCATCAAACCGTAGCTAGGGGATAAACCATCGTGAGAAGATTATTCATCGCTGTCGGTGCCCTGCTCGCAATGCCTTTCGCTCTCGCGCAAGCGCCGGGCGGAGGACCCTCGCCCGAGATGCAGGCCGCCATTCAAGCTGTCCGCACGGCCTGCCAGGATGACGTCAAGCAGTACTGCTCGGACAAGCAGGGTCGCGCAGTCTTCCAGTGCCTGCGCGAGAATACTGACAAGGTGAGCTCGGGCTGCAAGGACGCGCTTGGGAAGCTTCCCGCGCGACGCCCCCCACCGCCGCCCTCAGGGCAATGAGAGGCCCGGGGGCTCCCCGGCACTCATTCGATCGGTCTTGAGCCGCGTGGACGGGCGGGCGCATGCGCGCCCGTCCCGCGGAGCGGGCCTACTCCTTCGATTTGAGGCTCGCCTCGTTCGCCTCGATGAACGCTTTGATCTCGTCGGCCATGGCGAGCAGGCGTAACCACTGCTCCTTGTAGAGCGTCACGGGAAACCGGCCCATCCCGTAGACGGAAAGGGCGCCCTTCTCGCTCACCTTCATGGCGAGCTTGCCGCGGCCTGTCGAGCGCTTTAAGCGCTCGTTCTCGGCTCGGAGCCGCTCGAGCTCGGCTTGCAGGTCATCTGACACGGCGGGCCTCATCGGATCAACGGATGTTCCTTTGAGTATAGCGGGCACCGCCGGCGCGCGTGCTAGCATGACCGCGGCCTCACGCCGTCGGGTCGCTCGGACACATGCGAGACCTCACATTCGAAGGGCGCGCCTGGAAGTTCGGCCACAACGTGCCGACCGACGCCATCACGCCCACTCACATCATGTTCAAGACCGCCAAGGAAATGGCGGGGTTCGTTCTCGAGGCACTGAACCCGGATTTCCCGCGGCAGGTACGCCCCGGCGACATCCTCGTCGCGGGTCGTAATTTCGGGTGCTCTTCCGGTCGGGCGCTCGCGGCCAAGGCCCTCAAGGCGACGGGCATCGGCGCGGTCGTTGCCGAGCAGTTCGCGCGCACCTTCTACCGGAACGGGTATGAGATCGGACTCCCCCTGCTCGAGGTGCCGGGGATTCATGCGCTCGTCGAGGACGGCGAACGCCTGCGGGTCGACATCGTCGCCGGGACGGTTACGGCCGTGCGG
>DASXNC010000206.1:0-3116 GCA_036495325.1 Steroidobacteraceae bacterium | reverse complement strand
GTTTCACCGCAACCCGCAATGCGGTCGTCGATTCTCCGCGTGGGCCGGTCCCGATCGGTGCCGTCTCATTTGCGAAGGGCGCGCAGACCGGTGTCGAGCTGGTCGGGCAACGGGACGGCGCGGCGGCGGAGGCATGGGGAGCGTTCGCGCACGGTGCAATCTTCGTGTCGGAGCCGCTTGCGTGGCGGCTCGATTTGCGCCGAGGGAGCTCGTTGACACTCGAGACGGCATCCGGCGCGAGGAGCTTCGCGGTCGCGGGCCTCTATCGGGACTATGGCAACGGGCGCGGTGGAGTGCTCATGGACCGCGGGGTCTACCAGCGCTGGTGGGGCGATGACGGTGTGAGCTCGGTGTCGCTGTTTCTCGCGCCGGGCGTCGCGCCAAGCGAGGTCATGCCGAGGCTCCGTCGGGCGGCCGCGGGCCGCCAGGCGATCTTCGTCGGCTCGAACGCCGACATTCTGGCGCTGTCGATGAGCATCTTCGATCGCACGTTCGTCATCACGCGCGTGCTCTACTGGCTGGCGGCTGGGGTTGCCGCGATCGGGCTCATGAGCAGCCTGCTCGCGTGGGAGCTCGAGCGTGCACGCGAGCTCGGGGTGCTGCGTTCGCTCGGGCTCACGCCGCGCGGGGCGGCCGCGCTGATCGAGGCGCAGACGATCTTCATGGGCCTCGTTGCGTTCGCTGCGGCCGTTCCGGCTGGATTGCTCGCCGCCCAACTGCTCATCACCGTCGTCAATCGCCGCGCTTTCGGCTGGGTGATCAGTTTCCATCTCCAGGGCGCGCAGCTCGGCAATGCGCTCGCGCTCGCCCTGGCGGCGGCGGCCGCGGCGGGAATCTATCCGGCGTGGCGGAGCGCACGCGCATCGGTCGTGGCGCACCTGCGGGAGGAGTAGATTGTGAGCGTCGCACGGCGGAATCTGGCGGCGTGGCTGGCGTTCGGCCTCGTGCTAGTGCCGCTTGCAGCGCAAGCCGCCCCGTCACCGCTCGAAGTGCTGCGCAGCGGCGCCTCCGATCAGGGATTCGAGCGCGCGGAGAGCGTGCCGACGTTCGAGTTCCCGCGCGACCACGGGCCGCATGCGTCGTTCAGGCACGAATGGTGGTATTTCACCGGGCATCTGCGCGCCAAGGACGGGGAGCGCTTCGGTTTCGAGGTGACCTTCTTTCGCGTGGCGCTCGCGCCGCCACGGGCTGAGACGCTCAAGCCCGCGGCCGGCGAGCCCGTCTCGCAATGGAGAGCGCGCCAGATCTACGTGGCGCATTTCGCGGTCACGGACATCGGCCGCGGGACTTTTCATTCGACGCAGCGCCTCGCGCGCGATGCGCTCGGGCTCTCCGGTGCGCAGGCAACGCCGCCTCGGGTGTGGCTCGGCGGCTGGTCGGCCGCCGCGCAGAGTGCCCACCCGGACACAAGCTCGGACGCAAGCGACTGGATATTGCGTGCCGGCGACTGCGCGTACCGACTCGATCTCAAATTGCATCCGCTTCAGCCACCCGTGCCAAACGGCGATCGGGGTCTGAGCGTCAAATCCAGCGAGCCGGGAAATGCGAGCTACTACTTTTCCGTCCCGCGGCTCTCGATCGAAGGAGACATCGTGCGCGGCGTCTGCGGGGCGGGCGGCGCGCAAGCGGCCGGCGCTGCCCGGCCGCTCGAGGTGAGCGGCACCGCGTGGCTCGACCGCGAGTGGGGAAGCGGCTCTTTGGGTGCTCGCGAATCGGGCTGGGACTGGTTCGCGCTGCAGCTCGCCGACGGCAGTGCACTCATGTTCTATGCGCTGCGCGATGAAGGCGGCGTGCGCGATTCCCACAGTGCAGGCACCTGGATAGAGCCGGACGGACGAGCGCAGGCGCTTGCGAGCCGCGACGTGAGCATCGAGGTGCTCGATCACTGGAGGAGCCCGAACGGTGCGCGCTATCCCTCGCGCTGGCGGGTGCGCGTCGCATCGCTCGGGCTGGATGTGATGGCGGTGCCCGTGCTCGCTGATCAGGAGCTCGAGACGACCCCGCGCTACTGGGAAGGCGACGTCGATGTCGGTGGGACGCGGGACGGCAAGGCGATCTCGGGCGAGGGCTACGTCGAGCTCGTGGGTTACGCGGGACGGTAAAAAAGAGGACTCATGCTGTACGAGGGCCGTTGTCATTGTGGCTCGATCGGCTATTCGTATCGAACGGAGCGGCTCCCCAAAGACTGGTCCGTTCGCGCGTGTCAGTGCTCGTTCTGCCGGGCGCACGGCGCCCGCACCACTTCGGACCCCGCCGGGTCCGTGCAATATTTGATCAGTCGCTCCGACCAATTGCAGCGCTATCGATTCGGCCTCAACATCACGGAGTTTCTCATTTGCAGGGCCTGCGGCGTCTATGTGGGCGCTGTGACCGAGATCTCCTCGGTGCTCCTCACGGTCGTCAATTGCAGCGTTCTGCATCCCTGCCCGCCGAACCTCCCGGACGCGCCGCCGGTGAGCCACGACGGCGAGAGCATCGAGGCGCGGAATCGGCGCCGGCAATCCGCGTGGACTCCGTGCCTTGGAATCGTCCATCAATAGAGTTGCCAAACGGAGGACTCGTCGTAGTATACCTCGTATGACAAGGTATGCGGATCGCGAGCCATGAGGCGGGCGCCGCGGAAATCCCGGCCAGCGATCGACTGAGGCGAGGGTATCCCCGTGCCCCAGCGTGCGAGTCGCGCAGCGATCTTCGCCGCCGTCGTTGCCGCGCACCTGCTGGTACTACATTACGCGCCGGATTTTCGCCCTCCGCCGGAGGTGAGTGATCGGGAGCCATCGCTTCCCATCACGTTCTTTCCGATGACGCAACCGGAGCGGCCGCGCGCGGCGCTGTCGCGAGCGCGCCCACTCTCTTCGCCGCCAGAGGCAGCAGTCACATCGACCACACGAGCGAAACAAGCGCCCCTCGGGCACAAGCCACTCGGTGAGCGCAAGGAAGAAACTGTCACCCGTGCGGCTCCCAGCGCCCACGGCGCCCGACCGTGGATCGACTGGGAGACGCAAGCGGATGCCGCGGTCGCTGACCGTACGGAGCGCGCCGCAGAAGCTGCTCGTCGAGCCTCGGCGCTGTCGCACTGGCGCGAGCACGTGATGCCCGCGCCTTGGGCGCCCCAC
>DASXNC010000205.1:0-5631 GCA_036495325.1 Steroidobacteraceae bacterium | reverse complement strand
CATCCTGGTTGTCGAGGCTGCCGAGCACGCGCACGTCGACCTGATGCGCCACACCGCCGATGACTTGTACGACGTAGGGGTTGCCTTCATCGTTCAGCAGCACCGCCTCGTGCGGCACGAGGTAGCCCTGCACCTGGCCCGTGCTGACTGCCGCGACCGCCTGCTCGCCAGGGAGCACGGAATCGGCCGGCAGGCTGATCTCGATCGGTACCAATCCTGTCGCCGCGTCGACCACTGCGCCGCGCAGCAGGACCTTGCCACGCAAAGAGCGCGCGGCGCCGATTGGGGTGACCCGTACCTCATCGCCGACGCTGATTGTCCGCGCGACATCCGGCACGGCGCCCGCCTGTACCACGAGTGCCTGAGGCCGCACCAGGTCGAGCAACGCAGTGCCCTCATTCACGATCGCGCCGATGCTGACCGAGAGAGCAGTCACGGTCGCCGCAAACTGCGCGCGCACCGTCAGCTCGCTCCCCGCACCCTGCGTCTGCAGTGCCCTGAGTGTCGCGCGGGCATCGGCCTCGGCCTTCTGAGCATCGTTGAGCTGCTGCACAGTCGCGAGGTGTTGGCGCAGCAGAGAGCGGGTGCGCACGACCGACTGCTGGGCGACATTCAGCGCCGATTTGGCCTGCTCGTAGCTCGCGGCGCTCGCCGGCGTTGGCATCAGCCGCAGCAGCGAGGCACCCGGCGCGACGCTCTCCCCGAGCCGGACGTCGATGGCGGCCACGCGTGCGGAGGCAGGCGCCATGATCGTCTGGCGCGCGCGCGTGCTCGCCTGCGCGCTGCCGTAGAGCGTCACGATCGAGGGCAGCGAGCCCTTCTTGAGCGCGGCGACTTGAACCAGTGCACTCGCCGCCGGTGCCGCCTCATCATCAGCCCGGCTGGGCGACGGCGTGAGCCCCGCCGCGAGCAGTACCGCGAGGCAGGCTGCGGAAGTAATCGAACTGCGGCTCATAATGTCCTCAGACCATCCGACGGGTCGATCATCGTTTGACCCCGTCGTCGGGATAGATGAGTGTCGTCTGCGGCAAACCGATGCCGAGCAGCACCGTCAATGAGACCTGCGCCTCAGCGAGGCTTCGCCGCAGCGCCACCGCCTCCAGACGGCGCTCGAGCGCCGCGTTTTCGTAATCTGTCAGGCTGCGTTGATCCAGATTACCTTGGCGGTACGCGTCTCGCGCCGCATCAGCGAGCTGCCCGGAGGAGTCGGCCGCGGCGCTCGCGCGGGTGATATCGGTGCGCGTGCGCGCGAGGAACGACTGCAGAGCTCTGACCTCTCCGACTGCGGTATCCAGACGCGCCTGGTACTGATCGCGCAGCATCAGGCGCGTGGCGCGCGCCTGAGCAACCTGAGCCTGATTGCGGTTGAAGAGCGGGACTTCGAACGTTGCAGTCGGACCCAGCGAGCGGATGTTCGTCGTGTCCTGCTCCCAGATCGGCCCGAGCGCGAACGCCGGAAACTGCCCCAGTATGGCAGCACGAAGGCTCTCATCGGCGGAGTGATAGCCGAGTTGCAACGCCACGAGGTCGGGCCGACGACGGGGAAGACTCTCGATGAGCGGCTCCAAATCCGCGGGCATCGAGACTTCGGGCGGTGGGGCGATCGCGAACCGGACGCCGGGTGCCAGCCCAAGCAACCCATCGAGCTCCTTCCAGGTGTTCTCGCGCGCACTCTGCAGCGCGATCAGCGATTGATCGAGCGTCGCCTCCGTGGCGAGCAGCGGTGCAAGGGCCGTGTAGTCGAGATTGCCCGCAGCGACTGCCGCGCGTACTGCCGAGACATCGCTCTCGATGAGCTGCTGCTCTCTGCTCGCAAGCTGGATCGACTGATCACCCCAGTACGCATTCAGCGCGAGCACGCGCGCGTTCTGCGCCACCTGCCACTGCGCCCACAGCTGGTTGGCTTTGACTTGCGCGGTCTGAGCGCGCGCTGCGCGCACGCGCCGACGATATGTGATGAGTGCGGTGATGTCCTCGGTCATGGCGACGGACCAGGCCGGCTGAGTGCCCGGGCCGCCGAGCAGTGCCTCCCAGTTGATCGACACGGAAGGATTCGGCAGTAGCGAAGTCTGTCTTTGAGTCGCTTCGGCGAGGCCACGTTCGCCCCTCTGCGCGCGTAGCTCCGGGTCATTGAGAATCGCCAGCAGACCGATCTGATCGACCTCGAGCGGGCGGGAGATATCGACGCGCCCGGCCGGAGCGCCTGCGGGAACGGCCGGGATCGTCAGATCGAGCTGATCGAGCCCCGTGGCCAGGTGCGGCACAGTGGGCAGCGGCAACGGGTGGTAGGTGGCACATCCCACCCCGAGCTGTGCAATAGCCAGCAGCACGGCACACTTCATTCGGCGCGCCGCAGCTCCTCTCGGGTTCGCTCCGCTCGGGTTCGTTCCGCCGTGCATCGGTTATTGAGCTCCGCAGCGTACGATCACAGCCAGTGCTGACGAAGTCCTGACGGCCGGGCTCTCGCAGTGAATTCGGCGTACTCTATCCGGCATGCGGCTGCTGCTCGTCGAGGACCATCGCGCGATGCGCGAAATGATCGCGGATCATCTGCGCGAGCGCGGGTTCGCCGTGGACGCGTTCGGACGTGCAGACGCGGCGCTCGCCGCCGCGGCTATCGCTCGCTTCGATGCAGTGGTGCTCGATCTCGGACTCCCCGACATGGACGGCCTCGATGTGCTCGCGTCCCTGAGGCGCTCGGCTCCTGAGCTTCCCGCAATCATCCTGACGGCGCGCGACAGCGTAGACCACCGCCTGCTCGGGCTCAATGCCGGCGCCGACGACTACCTCATCAAGCCCTTCCATCTGCGCGAGCTCGAGGCCCGGCTGCGAGCGGTCCTGCGGCGGTCCGGCCGCCGCCGCGATGCCTTGTACACCCGCGGCGGAGTCTCTTTCGATCCGCTTTCCCGTGAGGCCACCGTGAACGGCTCGCCGCTTCCACTCACGCGCCGGGAGGCGACGCTGCTCGAGGAGCTGCTGCGAGCGCCCAGCCAGGTGATCGCGAAGGACATCCTGGAGGAGCGGCTCTACGCGCTCGAGGATGCGGGCAGCGCGAACGCGCTCGAAGCGGCGATGTCGCGGCTGCGGCGCAAGCTCGCGGCCGCGCGGGCCGCGCTCCGCATCGAGACTCAGTGGGGAATCGGATACCGGCTCATCGAGTGCGCGGCACGGCCCGGGGACGAGGCCGCGGGAAGCGGCGAGAGCGTCGGGACGCGGTGATGCGCACCCACAGCCTGCGTGGACGATTGCTCGGTGCAATGCTCGGGGTGTTCGCGCTCGGCCTCGCGGCTTCGCTCGCCTCGTACCGGTTCGAATTCCACAACATCGTGAGGGACCTGCGCGAGCGCACGCTCCAGGCGCAGGAGCGCGTGCTCGCCGCGGCGATGCATCGAGCCGCGGACGGGCGACTCGAGCTCGATTTGCCGGCCGAGTGGCGCGCCGTGTATGCCGAACCGTCACGGACCTTCGATTACACGATCTACGATGCCGCCTCGCGGCAGCCGCTTGCCTGGTCGCCAAACCTCCGCGCGCCACAGCCGCCGCCGCTCATGGACCTCCCGGCGGCTCACGGAACCGATCGCATCGCGCTCGTCGGCGCAGGCCCCGAGGAACGGGCCATCCTCGCCACACGGGCGCCGGGCGGATACCTTCTCGTCGTCTCGCGCGGCGATCTGAGCCGCGACAATCTCATCGACAGCTTGTTCGAGGAGAGCGGGGAACACCTCTCGGTCCTCGCGCCAGTCGCACTTCTCGCACTCGGCCTCATCTGGATCGTGAGCGGCTGGAGTCTGCGGCCGGTCGGCCGCGCCTCACGCGAGGCGGCCCGCATCGCGCCCGGACAATCGCAGGCGCGGATCTCGCTCGACGGGCTCCCGCGCGAGATCCTGCCGCTCGTCGAAGCCGTGAATGGCGCGCTCGACCGCCTCTCGCAGGCCTACGCGGGCGAGCGGCGCTTCACGACCGATGCGGCGCACGAGCTGCGAACCCCGCTCGCCGTTCTCACTCTGCGGCTCGAACGTGCACGGCTCACCGGCACGAGCGATTGGACTGCAATAGAGCGCGAGCTGGGAGAAATGCGCCGGCTCGTCGACCAGCTGCTCGACCTGGCGCGCAAGGAAGCGCTCGGCCGTGAGGTCGGCTCGCTCGAACAGCCGGTGGTCAATCTCTCGCGGCTGATCCGCGAAGTGGCGGCGAGCCTCGTGCCGCTCGCGGAATCTGCCGGCCGGCGCCTCGAGATCGACGTTCCCGACTCGGCCCCCCTTCGCGGCCGCGCGGAGGATTTGCGCGACATGGTGCGCAATCTCGTGGACAACGCTCTGTTGCACGGCCGCGGCACGGTGACCATCCGCCTGCGGAGCTCGCACGATGCGCATACGCTCGAGGTGGCCGATGAAGGCGCAGGCGTTCCGGCCGGCTGCGAGGAGGCCGTCTTCGACCGGTTCTTCAAGCTCGATCACTCCGCACCCGGCTCGGGCCTCGGACTTGCGATCGTTCGCCACGTCGCGCGGAGCCACGGGGGTGACGCCCGCTTCGCGCCGGGGCGCGGCTGCATCGTTCTCTCATTGCCCGCGGCGCGCCCTATGGCTATGTCGTCGCAGACGGCCCCGAGCGCCCCGGCGGCCGCGGACGCACCGGCGGCGATATCCGGTCTGACCCGCTCTTGAATCGAGGAGGAGAACCCGTGTCCACGCGCTCGCTTCCCGGTCATTACGTCCGCACCAAGAAGCTCTTTCCGGAATACCTTGCCGCGCTCGAGGCGCTCGGCGAGGCGGCAAAGAATGCCGGCCCCCTCGATGCGAGGACCCTGCACCTCGTGCAGCTCGCCGCATCCGCCGCTCTGCGCTCCGAGGGCGCCGTGCACAGCCATGCGCGGCGCGCTCTCGAGGCGGGGGCGACTCCGGAGGAAGTGCGCCACGCGCTGATCGGCGTCACGAGCACGATCGGATTCCCGAACGTCACGGCGGCGCTGAGCTGGGTGGAGGATGTGTTCAGGCGACGCAAGGGACCGCCGCGCCGCCTCACGGTTTGAAAGCCTCGCGCCGGATGAGCCGCTGACCATCATCGGCGGCGTGGCCTCCCAGGCCGATGATTGCGCCTGCTATCCCGGCTCGCCCTTGCGGGATTCCTCGACGAAGCCGCCCGGCTCGATCGCTTCCATCGCCTCGGCGAGGTGAGTGGACTTGTTGAAGAGCGCAAGCTCCTTGAGCTTCCCGGTCCGCACCTTGTCGACGAAATCGTTGTTCGCGATGTGCATGCGCCCGACGCCCACGAGGTCGATGGTGCCTCGCCGCACGCGCTCCGCGAGAAAGGCAAGATCCCGCTCGACGCAGAGCTCGGAGGGTTCCTCGTCGTCGAACAGGTTCGCGAACATCTCGACGTTGAGACCCACGCTGCCGCAAGTCATGACGGGCGCATCGGTCAAGGCGCGGGTCCACTCCGCGATCGTGAAGTCCGGATGTGCGCTGTCGGGCCATTCGCGCTTGAAGAAGCGGCGCGAGGAGGCGTTGAACAGGTCCACACCCGCGGCGCGAAGCAGGCTTAGCATCCCGGCCAGTTCCTCCGGTCCGGCGGCGACGGTGGCACCGTAGTCCACCTCTTTGAACTGCGAAAACCGATACGAGATGACGAACT
>DASXNC010000204.1:0-13172 GCA_036495325.1 Steroidobacteraceae bacterium | reverse complement strand
ATCGATGATGTTGCCCGACAACTCGTGATCGACGCTGTGCTCGATGAAAGTGCCGATCTCCATGTTCTCGCCGCGTCCGGTGGCGCCCATCTCCTGGATACCGGCGATGTCCTGGCCGAAGCGCACGCAGCGCGTGCAGTGGATGCATCGCGTCATGTCGGTCGCGATCAACGGCCCGAGGTTCTTGTTGAACACGACGCGCTTCGCCTCGGTATAGCGCGAGCTCGACGCGCCATAGCCGACCGCGAGATCCTGGAGCTGACACTCGCCGCCCTGATCGCAGATCGGGCAGTCGAGCGGATGATTGATGAGCAGGAACTCCATCGTCGCGCGCTGCGCGTCCGTCGCGCGCCGCGAAGCGGTGAAGATCTTCATCCCCTCCGCGACCGGGGTGGAGCAGGCCGGCAGCGGCTTTGGCGCCTTCTCGACATCGACCAAGCACATGCGGCAGTTGGCCGGTACGGATAGCTTCTCGTGATAGCAGAAGCGCGGGATGTAGACGTCGTGCCGGTCGGTGACGCGGATGATCGTCTCGCCCTTGCGCGCCTTCATCGGGACGCCGTTCACTTCGATGTTGACGAATTCGTCGCTCATGGCTCAAGCGCGCTTGCGTGTGAGGGGCTCTTTAGCGTTCTACGATTCATGCGGTGCACCGGCCGCGGTCAGGCCGCAGCGAGGCCCTCGCTCCCGACGAGGCTGCGGCCGCCGTGGTCGACCATGTATTCGAACTCGTGACGGTAATGCTTGACGAAGCTCTGTACGGGCCACGCCGCCGCATCGCCAAGCGCGCAGATCGTATGGCCTTCGATGTGATTCGCGACGTCGACGAGCATCGCGACGTCCTCGCGGCGCCCCGTGCCGGTGAGGATTCGCTTCAGCATCCGGTTGAGCCAGCCGGTGCCCTCGCGGCAGGGCGTGCACTGACCGCAAGACTCCGACATGTAGAAGCGCGAAATGCGCTCGAGCACGCGCACCATGCAGGTCGTCTCGTCCATCACGATGACCGCCGCCGTGCCGAGGGCCGAGCCGGCCCCGCGCAGCGAGTCGTAGTCCATGTTGGCCTCCATGATTTTCTCGCCCGGCACGACGGGAACTGACAATCCGCCGGGAATCACGGCCTTCAACTTGCGGCCCCTCCACACCCCGCCCGCCATTGCGAGTACGTCGCGGAAGGGGATGCCGAGCGGGAGCTCGAAGTTGCCGGGCTTTGCGACGTGGCCCGACACGGAGTAGATGGTCGTCCCCGCGGAGTTCTTCGGACCGAGCGCCGTGAACCATTCAGGCCCCTTGCGCAGAATCGTCGGCACGGAGGCGAAGCTCAGCGTGTTGTTAACGGTCGTCGGCGCCCCGTACACGCCGAAATTCGCCGGGAACGGCGGCTTCGAGCGCGGCTTGCCGGGCTTGCCCTCGAGCGATTCGAGCAGTCCCGTCTCCTCGCCGCAGATGTAGGCGCCTGCCCCGACGAAGGTGTGCAAATCGAAATCGATGCCGGACCCGCGAATGTTGCGACCGAGAAGCCCCGCCTCGTACGCCTCGGCGAGCGCCGCCTCGAAGCGCGGGACGGGCTCGCCGAGAAACTCGCCGCGGATGTAGTTATAGCCGACCGTCGCGCCCATCGCGTAGCCGCCGATCGCCATCCCTTCGATCACCGAATGAGGATTGAAGCGCAGAATGTCGCGGTCGTGGCAGGTGCCCGGCTCGCTCTCGTCCGAGTTGCAGACGACGTATTTCTGCATCGGCGCATTGCGCGGCATGAAGCTCCACTTCGTGCCGGTCGGAAAGCCCGCCCCACCGCGCCCGCGCAGCCCCGAAGCCTTGACGGCGTCGATGATCTGCTCGCGAGGGGGTTTATCCGCGAGGATTCGCTCCCACGTCTGATATCCGCCGATCGAGCGGTACGTCTCGAGGGCCCACGAGCGCTCGCGCCCGAGCGGCTCGAACACCGTGAGGTTCATCTTGTCGCGATATTTCGCGTCGAGGTCCGCGTCGGATGTCATTTGAGCTCGTCCAGTATGCGGTCGATCTTCTCGGGTGTCAGGTTCTCGTGAAAGACGTGATCGACCATCATCATGGGAGCGCCCGTACACGCGGCCAGACATTCCTCCTCGCGCTTGAGGAAGATGCGCCGGTCGGGCGTGCTCTCCCCGAGCTGGATTCCGAGCTTGCGCTCGGCGTGAACGACCAGCTCCTCCGCGCCGCGCAGCATGCACGAGATGTTCGTGCAAATGCTCACGTGGTGCCGCCCGCACGGGTGCAGCACGTACATCGAGTAGAAGGTCGCCACCTCGTAGACCTGCACGACGGGCAGGCTCATGTACTCTGCGACCGCCTCGAGCAGCTCCGTCGTCAGATGGCCCTCGTTCTGCTCCTGCGCGGCGCGCAGCGCCGACAGCACCGCCGAGCGCTGCCGCCCCGGGGGGAACTTCTTGACCCAGTGGTCGATTTCCTGACGGGTGTGCTCGCTCAGGAAAGATGATTTCGCGGCGGGGCTCATCTAACGGTCAATCTCCCCGAAAACGATGTCCAGCGACCCGATGACCGCCACCACGTCGGCGATCATGTGCCCGCGCACCATCTCATCGAGCGCGGCGAGATGGGGAAACCCGGGCGCGCGCACCTTGAGCCGGTAGGGCTTGTTCGCACCGTCGGAGACGAGATAGATGCCGAACTCGCCCTTCGGCGCCTCGATGACGGCGTAGCTCTCTCCCTCCGGCACACCGTAGCCCTCCGTGAAGAATTTGAAATGGTGGATCAACGACTCCATGTCGTCCTTCATGCGCTCGCGCCGCGGCGGACGGACCTTGCGGTCGTCGATCATCACGGGACCGGGATTTTTCCTGAGCCACTCGATGCACTGCCGCACGATGCGGTTCGACTGACGCATTTCCTCGACCCGCACGAGATAGCGGTCGTAGCAGTCTCCGTTCACGCCGATCGGAATGTCGAAGTCGAGCCGGTCGTAGACCTCGTAGGGCTGCTTCTTGCGCAGGTCCCAGGCGATACCCGAGCCGCGCAGCATCGCTCCGGAGAAGCCGAGCTGCATCGCGCGCTCAGGCGTGACCACTCCGATGTTGACGGTGCGCTGCTTCCAGATGCGGTTGTCCGTGAGCAGCGTTTCGTAGTCCTCGATCGCGGCCGGGAAGCGCTCGGTGAACGCCCAGATGAAATCGAGCATCGAGCCGGAGCGCGCCTCGTTGAGCCGGTCGACTTCCTTCTGCGAGTGCCACTTCGAAGCCCGGTACTTCGGCATCGTCTCGGGCAAGTCGCGGTAGACGCCCCCGGGGCGATAGTACGTCGCGTGCATGCGCGTGCCCGAGACCGCCTCGTACACGTCCATGAGCTCCTCGCGCGCAATGAAGCACAGCAGGAACACCGTCATGGCCCCGATGTCGAGGCCGTGCGAGCCGAGCCACATGAGGTGATTGAGGATGCGCGTGATCTCATCGAACATCACCCGGATGTACTGTGCGCGCTCGGGCGGACGGATGCCGAGCAGGCGCTCGATCGCGAGCACGTAAGCATGCTCGTTGCACATCATCGAGACGTAGTCGAGTCGGTCCATATAGCCGATCGACTGGTTGAACGGCTTGGACTCCGCGAGCTTCTCGGTCGCACGGTGGAGCAGTCCGATGTGTGCATCGGCCTTCTGCACGACTTCCCCATCGAGCTCCAGAACGAGGCGCAGCACGCCGTGCGCGGCGGGATGCTGCGGACCGAAGTTCATCGTGTAGTTGCGGATCTCGCGGATCCCGGGGGCCTCAACGTCGTCACCCCGAAAAAGTTCGACGGAGCTCATGAGCGCGGCGCCGACGGCTCATCGCGCAGAGCCGGGTTGTAGCGGTTGTCGTCGCGGATGACCCGCGGCACGAGCACACGCGGTTCGATGCTCACGGGCTGGTAAACGACGCGCTTGCGCTCCGGGTCGTAGCGCACCTCGACGTTGCCGATGAGCGGGAAATCCTTGCGGAAGGGGTGACCGATGAAGCCGTAGTCCGTCAGGATGCGGCGCAAGTCGGGATGCCCCCGGAAGAGAATGCCGAAGAGGTCGAACGCCTCGCGCTCGAACCAGTCCGCGGAGGCCCAGACGCCCGTCACCGAATCCACCACGGGCTCGGTCTCGCTCTCGCAGCGGGCACGCAGCCGCAAGCGCTGGTTGTGCGTGATCGACAGCAGCTGATAGGCGACCGCGAAGCGTGCGCCCCCGACGGGCGCCGGCCGTTCGACCTCCTCGTACGGGGTGATTCCTCGGCTGAATCCCGTGCTGGTCGCCAAATGCGTCTCCCACTGATCCGAGCCGTATTCGAGATAGTCGACGCCCGCCAGGTCCATCAGCATCTCGAATTTGAGCTCGGGCGCATCGCGCAGCGTTCGGCAGACCTCGAGCAGCAAGCCGGGCTCGACCTCGTAGGCGAGCTCCTCGGCAAGCGCGCGGACGCGGCGCACGCGACCCGCGAGGTGCGCGTCCACCTGCTGCGCCAGTGCGGAGATCGTTCTCATGGCCTGCGGCCGACTCCTCTGTGGGGCTGCGCTGCGCGCAACCCGCGGCATGTAGCGGCGCTTCGCGCCGATGAACGGTGCTTCTTCCGCACCCTGCCTAGCGAGCGATCGTGCTGGTTCGCGCGATCTTCTTCTGCAGCTGGATGATGCCGTACACGAGCGCCTCGGCCGTGGGGGGACAGCCTGGCACATACACGTCGACCGGCACGATCCGGTCGCACCCGCGCACGACGGCATAAGAATAGTGGTAGTACCCGCCGCCGTTCGCGCACGAGCCCATCGAGATGACCCAGCGCGGCTCGGCCATCTGGTCGTAAACCTTACGCAACGCCGGCGCCATCTTGTTGACGAGGGTACCCGCGACGATCATCACATCGGACTGCCGGGGGCTCGCCCGGAACACGACTCCGAAGCGGTCGAGGTCATAGCGCGAGGCGCCCGCGTGCATCATCTCGACCGCACAGCAGGCGAGTCCGAACGTCATGGGCCAGAGCGAGCCCGTACGGGCCCAGTTGACGAGGGTATCGACCTGCGTCGTCAGAAATCCGCGCTGCGCGAAGCCCTCGGGAGCATCCGGCTCTAATCCCACTCCAGAGCTCCTTTCTTCCACTCGTAGATGAACCCGACGATGAGGATCGCGAGAAAGATCCCCATCGCGACGAGGCCGAACACGCCGATTTTCGTGAGGGCGACTGCCCAGGGAAAGAGGAACGCGATCTCGAGGTCGAAGACGATGAAGAGGATCGCCACGAGGTAGTAGCGCACATCGAAGCGCATGCGTGTGTCTTCGAACGCCTCGAAGCCGCACTCGTAAGCGGAAAGCTTGTCGCGATCGGCGGGCGCGCGGGAGAAAAACCGTCCGAGACCCGTGCCGAGGGTGAGCAGCACCGCGGCAAGAGCCGTGGCAATGATCAGGAAGATCAGTACCGGAAGGTAATCCGCAGGCATCTTTCTATTATAGCGGCCTCCCGATGCGATTTTCACGACCGGAGGCTCGAGCTCTGGGCGTGCCGTTGAGCGCGGAGCGGCGCACGGGGAGGAATTGCGGGTGTAATTGCGGTGTGATCGCGCGATACGACAGCGCGGAGTGCAATCCAAATCCTCCGGGAGATGCTGGTGTTGGTGCCGACGGGGAGATTCGAACTCCCACACCTTGCGGCGCTAGCCCCTCAAGCTAGTGTGTCTACCAATTCCACCACGTCGGCACAAACCAGATTTTACTTGCCGGCGGGCGGAGCCGGCGAGGGAACCGTGCCCGTAGCCGGCGCAGGCGGCGCTGCGCCGCCGGCAGGTGCACTCGATCCGCGCTGCGTCGCGCCGCTTGCGCCTGCGGCAGGCGACCCATTTCCGGGCGCCGCCTTGCCCAGGCTCACCGGCGGCGCTCCGCGCGCCGGCAGCTGCTGTGTCTGCCCAGCCGTGTCGAAGATCGACTTCGGCTGCTCGGTGCGGTGCGCGCCCACGTAGCCGAGTGCGAGGCTGTTCAGCATGAACACGGCGGTGAAGATAGCCGTCGCGCGCGAGAGCGCGGTGCCGGCACCGCGCGCGCCGAACACCGTGCCAGAGGCGCCCGCGCCGAAGCCCGCGCCAGCCTCCGCACCCTTGCCGCGCTGGAGCATCACGAGCCCGACGATCGCGAGCGCGCTGAAGAATTGAATGAACGTCAGAGCAATACGCAGCATAGTGTGGGTGTCACGGACCCTCAGCGGCTTGCGGCCGCGAGGATCGTCAGAAATTCCCGAGCCTTCAATGAGGCGCCGCCGATCAGGCCGCCGTCCACATCGGGCTGGGCGAACAGCTCGCCGGCATTGCCGGCCTTCACGCTGCCGCCATAGAGGATACGCACTCCAGTCGCGATTTTAGCATCCCGCTCGGCGATGCGCCCGCGAATGAAACGATGTGCATCCTGCGCCTGTTCGGGAGTGGCATTACGTCCGGTGCCGATCGCCCAGCACGGCTCGTAAGCGACGATCGCGCGTCCCATGGCCTCGGCGCCGCTCAGCTCGAGCACCGCATCAAGCTGGCGCGCAAGCACCTCGTGCGTCCGGCCAGCCTCGCGCTCGGAAAGGTGCTCTCCGACGCAGAGGATCGGCACGAGGCTCCCGCGGGCCTGCGCCGCGGCAAACTTGCGCGCCACGAGATGATCGTCCTCTCCGTAGAGCGAGCGCCGCTCGGAGTGACCCACGATCACGTAAGTGCAGCCCACGTCCCGAAGCATGGCCGCGGAAACTTCGCCCGTATACGCGCCCTGCCCCTCGGCAGAGACATCCTGCGCGCCGAGCGCCACGGGGAGCTCCGCATCGCGCAGCAATCGAGCGACATCCTGCAGATACACGAACGGCGGACACACGACGCACTGTGCCTCGGGCTCGGACGGAAACTGCGCCGCGATGGCCTCGATGAGGGCCGCGTTCTCGGCCCGCGAGCCGTGCATCTTCCAGTTTCCGGCGACTATGGGAGTGCGGGTCATGGCAAAAGGCCGCGGATCATACAGGGTCGGCGCCAGGGCGTCATCATTACTCGCGCTCCTGGCGATTCATCCCGCTGCAGTGCGCACGATGTCCGCGAGCTCCGTCGCGTACGCGCGGGTCGCCTGCTCGTCGCGCCCCTCGACCATTACCCGGATCACCGGCTCGGTACCGGAGGGCCTCAGCACGACGCGGCCTTCGTTCGCGAGCTGCAGCTCGATGCGCTGCACCGCTGCCTCGACGCTCGGCACGGTCTTCGGATCGAAGCGGCGCGCCACCTTCACATTGAGCAGGACCTGCGGGAACTTCGACATGCCGGCGGCCAGCTCCGCGAGGCTCCTCCCGGTTTCCTTCATGACCGCGAGCACCTGCAGCGCACTGACGAGCGCATCGCCCGTGGTCGTCTTGTCGAGCAGCACGATGTGACCCGAAGTCTCACCACCAAGCACTCCGCGCGACTCGCGCAACAGGCTGAGTACGTAGCGGTCGCCGACGGGGGCGCGCAGGAACTCGATACCTTCCGCGCGCAGCGCGAGCTCGAGACCGAAGTTGCTCATCACCGTGCCGACCACCGGCCCGGCGAGAGTGCCGGCGCGCTTGCGCGCCCGCGCGATGATGTAGAGCAGCTGATCACCGTCGACCACGCGCCCCAAGTGATCGACCATGACGAGCCTGTCGCCGTCGCCATCAACCGCGATCCCGACGCTCGCACGCACGCCGGGGACGGTGAGCTGCAGCAGGTCGGGCGCGGTCGATCCGCACCCGTCATTGATGTTGCGCCCGTTCGGGGAGCAGCCGATCGGCACGATTTCCGCACCGAGGTCGGCGAGCACGCGGGGCGCGACCTTGTAGCAGGCGCCGTTGCCGCAATCGACGACGATTTTCAGCCCCTCGAGCGTCATGCCCGTGGGTAGCGTCGAGGCGCAGAACTCCTGATAGCGAACCCGGGAATGGTCCACGCGCGTTGCGCGTCCGAGACTGCGTGAGGTGCGCGTGACGGGCGGCCGCCCGAGCTCCTCCTCGATGCGCTCCTCGAGCTCGTCGGAGAGCTTCGCGCCGCTCGCGTCGAAGAACTTGATGCCGTTGTCGTCGTACAGATTGTGCGAGGCGCTGATCACCACGCCGAAGCGGCACTCGAAACGCCGCGTCAAATACGCGATGCCCGGCGTCGGGAGCGGCCCGATCAGCATCACGTCGACGCCTGCGGCCACGAACCCCGCCTCGAGCGCCGATTCGAACATGTAGCCCGAGAGCCGCGTGTCCTTGCCAATGAGCACCCGCCCTCCCTCGGGCGCGAGCACGCGCGCGGCGGCGCTCGCGAGGCTCAGCGCGAAGTCCACTGTCATCGGGTGCTCCCCGACGCGGCCCCGGACTCCGTCCGTGCCGAAGTACTTGCGACTCATGCGTGTACCTCCCCTTCCTTCGTTGATTCTCGCCGACGCCGCACGGCGCTTGCGACCTTCACCGCATCGATCGTCGGCGCGACATCGTGTGCGCGCACGATGCGGGCTCCATTGAACACGGCGAGCGCTGCGAGCGCGAGGCTGCCGGCGAGCCTCTCACCCCCGGACCGTCCGGTGAGCGCGCCCACGGTGGACTTGCGTGAGAGGCCGACCAGCACGGGCAGGCCGGTCGCGGCGAGCTCAGGAAGCCGCCGCAGCAGCTCGAGGTTGTGCTCGAGCGTCTTGCCGAATCCAAATCCGGGGTCGATCGCGAGCCGCTCTGCACCGATTCCAGAAGCGAGGCAACTGTGCGCCCGGTCGAGGAGAAACGCTTTGACCTCGCCCGTCACGTCGGCATAGGTCGGTTCGCACTGCATCGTCGCAGGCTCACCGCGCATGTGCATGAGGCAGACCGCACAGCTGGTCGCAGCGGCCGCTTCGAGCGCGCCCGGCGCGTTGAGCGCACGCACATCGTTGATGAGGCCGGCGCCCGCCGCAGCAGCGGCGCGCATCACTTCCGGCTTGCTGGTGTCGACCGAGACGATCGCCTCGATCCGCGCGGCGAGCCGCTCGATCACTGGCAGGACGCGATCGATCTCCTCCGCAGCGGAAACTGCTCCAGCACCCGGCCGAGTCGACTCGCCCCCCACGTCGATGATCGCGGCGCCCTCCTCGGCCATGCGCATGCCGCGCTCGACCGCGCGCTCGGGATCGAGAAAACGGCCGCCATCGGAGAACGAGTCGGGCGTGACGTTGAGCACGCCCATCACGGCGGGAGTCGAGAGGTCGAGCGTCCTGCCTCCGCAGCGGAGCACAGGCCCGACGGCAGGCACCTTCCTTCTCTTACCGGCGCGCTCTGCGCGCCGTTAGATGTCGCGGGTCGCGCGAAACGCGATTCCGCAGCGAAGTTGACCGTAGGCCATTTAGTGCTGGCCCGCAGGAGAGCCGATCGGCGCGACCGGCTGGCCGGCCGCAGGCTTGGTCGGCGGCTTGTTCGTGAGCGTGTCGTCCCACCCGGCGGGCGGGCGCGGCGGCTTGCCGGCCATGATGTCCTTCAGCTGCTCCTCATCGATCGTCTCGAATTTGATGAGGGCCTCGGCCATGAGGTGCAGCTTGTCGATCAAGCTCGTGAGGATCTGGCGCGCGCGCTGGAAGTTGCTCTCGATGATCCGGTGCACCTCCGCGTCGATGGCGTGCGCCGTCTCATCGGAGACTTGCTTGTGCTGGGTGACGCTACGGCCGAGGAATACCTCGCCCGCATCCTCGGAGTAAGTGAGCGGCCCCAGCTTGTCCGACAGGCCCCACTTCGTCACCATGTTCCGTGCCAGCTCGGTCGCGCGCTCGATGTCGTTCGAGGCGCCGGTTGTCACCGCATCGGCACCGTAGATCAGCTCCTCGGCGATGCGTCCGCCGAAGAGCGTCGCGATCGCACTCTCGATGCGCCGCTTCGACATGCTGTAGCGATCCTGCTCGGGCAGGAACTGCGTCACCCCGAGCGCGCGGCCGCGCGGGATGATCGTGACCTTGTAGACCGGATCGTGCTCGGGCACCGTCATGCCGACGATCGCATGGCCGGCTTCGTGATAAGCCGTCATGCGCTTCTCTTCCTCGGTCATGACCATCGAGCGCCGCTCGGCGCCCATCATGATCTTGTCCTTCGCCCGCTCGAACTCCTCCATGCCCACGATGCGCTTGTTGGCGCGCGCGGCGAACAGGGCGGCCTCGTTGACGAGGTTCATGAGATCCGCGCCCGAGAAGCCCGGTGTGCCGCGCGCGATGAGCGCGGGCTTCACGTCCTCGGCGAGCGGCACGCGGCGCATGTGCACGCGCCGGATCTGCTCGCGACCGCGCACGTCGGGCCGAGGAACGACGACCTGGCGGTCGAAGCGGCCCGGGCGCAGGAGCGCCGGGTCGAGCACATCGGGGCGGTTCGTCGCCGCAATGACGATGATGCCTTCGTTGCCCTCGAAGCCATCCATCTCGACGAGCAGTTGATTCAACGTCTGCTCGCGCTCGTCATGACCGCCGCCGAGGCCTGCGCCCCGATGCCGGCCGACGGCGTCGATCTCGTCGATGAAGATGATGCATGGCGCGTGCTTCTTCGCCTGCTCGAACATGTCGCGCACGCGGGAGGCGCCGACGCCGACGAACATCTCGACGAAGTCGGAGCCCGAGATGGTGAAGAACGGCACCTTGGCCTCGCCGGCGATCGCGCGGGCGAGCAGCGTCTTGCCCGTGCCCGGGGAGCCGACCATGAGCACGCCCTTCGGTATCTTGCCGCCGAGCTTCTGGAACTTGCCGGGGTCCTTGAGGAAGTCGACGATCTCGGCGACCTCCTGCTTCGCCTCGTCGACGCCCGCCACATCGGCGAACGTGACGTTCACCTGATCCTCACCGAGCAGGCGCGCGCGGCTCTTGCCGAAGGACATCGCGCCGCGCCCTCCGGAGGCGCCCTGCATCTGCCTCAGCATGTACACGAATACGATGATGAGCAGCAGCGCGGGTGCCAGCTGGAGCATGAGCTGCATGAGGAAGCTGGGCTGCCGCGGCGGCTTGCCTTCGATCGAGACGCCCGCTTTCTCGAGCTCGCCGATGAGCGCGCTGTAGTCGGTCTCCGGGTTGAAAACCTTGAACTGCTGCTTGTCCTTCAGGGTGCCGAGGAGCATGTCCCCCTGAAAGATCACCGAATCCACCCGGTGCGACTTCACGTCATCGAGGAACGTCGAGTAGCGAATCTCCTCCGGGGTGCCGACCGAAGGCATGTAGCGGCTGAACACCGCGAGCAGCACCAGGACGATAATGACCCAGAGGAGGATATTTTTCGTCAAATCGTTCAAGTCGAAGCGTCTCCCGAAACCTGACCCCGAACCTACACCAACACCCGCTGCTTAGCCAGCAAGTACAGCTCCGGACTGCGAGCCCGGGATGCCCCCGGTTTAATCAGCTTGACCTTCGCAAATCGCTGCCGTGCCGCCTGCACGAGCTCTTGAAATCCTGCGCCTTGGAAAGTCTTGATGAGGGCGGCGCCATCCCCCTTCAAGACGCGCCCCGCGAGCTCGAGCGCCAGCTCAGCGAGATACATGGAACGCGGCTGGTCGACCGCATCGATGCCGCTGAAGGAAGGCGCCATGTCCGAGAGGACTGTGTCGGCCAGGCCTTCCGGCAGCCGCGCCACGATCGCCTCGAGCACCGCCTCCTCTCGGAAATCGCCCTGTACGAACTCGACACCCGCGATCGGCTCAATGGCCAACAGGTCGGCCGCCACGACCCGGCCACCTCGCCCGACCTTGCGGCTGGCGTACTGACTCCAGGCCCCCGGGGCCGCCCCGAGATCGATACAAACCTGTCCTGGCCGGAGCAGCCTCTCCCGCCGGTCGATCTCCTCGAGCTTGAAGACTGCCCGCGAGCGCCACCCTTCCGCCCTGGCGCGCCGCACAAAAGGATCGGCGGCGTGCTCGCCCGGTTTCATGGCACCCTACGCCACCAGTGCGTTATGTAATATGACGCGCCTCTCATTACTCGGGCTCCCGCACATGTCCATCCCTGACACGCTTGCGGCCCGGGCATCTCGCTGCGCTGACCCCGCGCGTTCATTCATAGCGCACGGTCACAATCTCGTACGACCGCACGCCACTCGGCGTCGACACATCGACCACATCGCCCTGGGACTTGCCGACCAACGCGCGCGCGATCGGCGAGGTGATCGAGATGCGTCCCGCACGGATATCCGCCTCGTCCTCCCCGGAGATCTGGTAGACGACCCTTGCGCCCTCGTCCTGATCCTGGAGCTCGACGCGCGCCCCGAAGACGACCTTGCCGGTGTTCGGCAGCGTGCTTGGATCGATGATCTCGGCGTTCGCGAGCTTCCTCTCGATCTCATTGATGCGGCCCTCGATGAAGCCCTGCTGCTCGCGCGCCGCGTGGTACTCGGCATTCTCCGAGAGATCGCCGTGGCCGCGCGCCTCGGCGATTGCTCTGATGATGGCGGGCCGCGCCTCGGACTTGAGCCGCTTCAATTCAGCACGCAGCGCCTCCGCCCCCTTGAGCGTCATGGGTGTTCTCTTCATGCGCCCCGCGCCTCCTCGTGCAGGTCGCGGAGCCGGTGCACCTCGACCTCATCGAGATGATCGAGCGCCTCGCACGTCGCGAGCGCCGCAGCGAGCGTCGTGTAGTAGGTCACACGCCGATGCACGGCCTCGCGTCGGATCGAATTCGACTCGCGCGTCGCCTGCTTGCCCTCGGTGGTGTTCACGATCAGATCGATTTCGTCGTTCTTGATCATGTCGACGATGTGCGGACGGCCCTCGCGCACCTTGTTCGCGCGCCGACAGGCGACACCCGCCTCTGCGAGCACGCGCGCGGTTCCCGACGTGGCGACGATCTCGAAGCCGCGCTCGATGAGCCTGCGCGCGAGCCCGACCGCGCCCGCCTTGTCCCGGTCGCGAACGCTCAGCAGGCAGACTCCCTTGCGGGGCAGCGTGACGCCCGAGGCAGTCTGTGCCTTCGCGTACGCCTCGCCGAATGTCCGTCCCGTGCCCATCACTTCGCCCGTCGATTTCATCTCCGGCCCGAGAATGGGGTCCGCCTCGGGGAACTTCACGAACGGGAACACCGCCTCCTTCACCGCGAAGTATGGCGGCACGACCTCCTCGCGCACGCCGAGCTCGGCGAGCTTGCGCCCCGTCATCACGCGCGCGGCGATCTTCGCGAGCGGGAGCCCGGTCGCTTTCGATACGAACGGGACCGTGCGCGAGGCGCGCGGGTTGAC
>DASXNC010000203.1:0-1557 GCA_036495325.1 Steroidobacteraceae bacterium | reverse complement strand
CAGTCGCCGCGCGCTGTTGAGCTCGTTCTCGCGTGCGGTCGCCGTGGTCTGCCGCAACGTCGCAGCTTCGCGAGCCGCGCCTTGAAGCTCCTCCGCCACCCGCGACAGCTCCCGCTGCAGATGCTGTTCGTTCTCCCTCGCGGCCGTGAGCTGCTCCTGCCACCAGCGAAGCTCGAACGGCTTGCCCATCAGCGCGACCGCGTGCGCCTCCGGCAAGCCGGCATCGGAGGCCAGCGCGACGGTGTACATCTCCTCGCCGGGCGCGACGGATGCGACCTTCATGACCTTGGCGCTCAGCTCATGCTCGATGCCGAGGCTGCTCGACTGCTCGTCGTCGAAAATCGCCGCCGTCAGCCATGGTGACTGCCGGTACAACCGGACGTTGGCGAACTGCTCTGTGAGGGCTTGCTCCAGCTCCTGCGGCACGAACTCGTGGACGTGGTGTGGATTCCCCGGCGGATATACGTCGCGATTCGGGGAGGAGATCGCGAGCACGCCCGCCGGCTTCAGCACGCGTCGCAACTCGCTGATCGCACGGGCCTGTTCCTCGACGTGCTCAATCACCTCGAAGCACACGGCCAGGTCGAAGCTGGCGTCCTCGAACGGCAACTCGTGCAGGCCGCCGACGTGGAACTCGATGGCGGCGTGCGATGAGGAAGAGCGCGCGTAGTCGATCGCCTCGTGCGAGATGTCCACGCCGACCACCCTTCGCGCCCCGGCTGCAGCGATGATCTCGCTGCCGTATCCGGTCCCGCAGCCCGCATCGATCACGTCGAGGCCGCGTGCCAGGTCGGCCGCCCAGAGATACCGTCCGCGATGCTCGGACTCCATCAGATGCTCGGACATCTGATCGGGCGCCGCGCGCTCCGGAACGGAGCTCAGCTCGCGCTCTGTTCCGGCTGGATCGCTCGCCTCGCGCTCATCGACTGGCACGCGAGCAGTCTAGCCGTCGCCTAGGATCAGCAGCTTGAGCGAGGCTCGGAAAATCAGGTGCGCGCGCGCCGTGTCGAGCGGATCGTCAAAGGAGCGGCATGGCACTACAAGAGGCTGACCCGATAATCGCCTTCAAGGTTGACATGCTGCGTGCCGCCATGCCGGCAGTCTCGGCCGTCGTGTTCGGCGACATGTTCACGGTCGAGGGCGGTTTCACCGAGAAGTGCCTCGAGCTCGGCTGCAGCCGAGCGCTGCTCGTGGATTCGCTTGAGACACCGGGCTGGCAGCGGAGCAGGATCGCCGATCCCCGGCTCGACTTCTATAAGGGCGACTTCTCGGATCCGCTGTTCATGCAGAGCATTCGCGAGTCGTTCTCGATCGGCGTCGTGTTCGACATCCTGCTGCATCAACCCCCGGTGATCTCAACGCTGCACCTGATGCTCGAGAAAACACTCGACGCGATCGTCATTGTGCAGCCGATGCTGAAGGAGCGGGCAATCGCCAACTCGCTCATCTACCTGCCCGGCCTGCCGCCCGAGAGCGGCCTCTACCCGCTTGCGCAGGAGTCTCAGATATTCCGCGTGTTCGACATTGCGCAGGTCAACCAGTCTCACTGGATCTGGG
>DASXNC010000202.1:0-7625 GCA_036495325.1 Steroidobacteraceae bacterium | reverse complement strand
ACGCCGGTGCTCGTGCTCTCGGCGCTCGGCACCGTGGATGAGCGCGTGCAGGGGCTGAAGGCGGGCGGCGACGACTATCTCACCAAGCCGTTCGCGTTCTCGGAGCTGCTCGCGCGTGTCGAGGCGCTGCTGCGTCGAAGCGCCGCTCCCGATGCCGCGCCGACCCGGCTCAAAGTGTGCGATCTCGAGATGGACCTGCTCTCCCGGCACGTGGTGCGCGGTGGGCGCGAGATCGATCTCACCGCGCGCGAGTTCAAGCTGCTCGAGTTCCTGCTGCGCCATGCGGGGCAGGTCGTCACGCGCACCATGCTCCTCGAGAGCGTGTGGGATCTGCACTTCGATCCGCAGACGAACCTCATCGACGTGCACATGAGCCGCCTGCGCCAGGCGGTCGACCGGGGCTTCGGCAAGCCGCTCATCCACACGGTGCGCGGCGCCGGCTACGTGATCCGCGATGAAGATCAACCCGCTTAGAACCTCCGCATTCCGGCTCGCGCTCGGCTATGGACTGATCTTCACGCTCGGGGTGAGCGCGCTGCTGGGCTCGATCTACTTTTTCACCAAGACCATTCTCAACGGCGAGATCGACGCGGTCATCTCCGCGGAGCTCGAAGGGCTCAAGGACGAGTATCGCCAAGGAGGGCTCTCGCAGCTCGCCGATGAGCTCACCTGGCGCGCGGACAGCTGGGGCACGACGGGAACGGTCTATCTGCTCGTGGATGGAACTCTCGTCAAGGAGGGCGGCAATCTTCTCACCTGGCCCAGCGGCATTCCGCGCGAGGGCTGGACGGAGTTCCCTCTGTCGGCACGCCGGCCCAACGACGATCTGGTGCTCCATGCCGTGCGCGCGAACATCGTGCCACTCTCCGGCGGGTATCGGCTGCTCGTCGGCATTGACGTGACGCAGGAGCGGCGGTTCATCGCGACGTTCCGCACCGCCACACTCTGGGGCATCGTAGCCACGGCGCTCGTCGGCGTGCTCGCGGGAAGCTGGCTCAGCCGGCGTCTTACGCGCCGCGTTCAGCGAGCGGCGGAGACCTGCGATGCGATCGTGGGCGGTGACCTCACGCAGCGGCTCCCGGTGAGGGGCTCGCAGGACGAGTTCGATGCGCTCGCGCAGGCGGTCAACTCGATGGTGGATCGTCTCGCCGAGAAGACGCAGGTGCTGCGCGCAAGCTTCGACAGCGCTGCGCACGATCTGCGCGCGCCGCTCTACCGATTGCGGGGACGGCTGGAGGATGCCGCGCGCAGCCCCGCTGCCGATGAGGCGCTGCGCGACGGCATCGATGCCTCCCTACAGGAGCTTGATAATGTGCAGCGCACGCTCTCGACGCTCCTGCAGATCGCGCAGGCCGAGTCCGCGATGTCCGTCGCAAACAGTGCGGCAATCGATCTCGGCGAGCTGGCCTCGGACATGGCGGACCTCTACGAGCCGGCGGCACGCGACCGGCACCTCGCGCTCACGGTGCAGACCGATCCGGGGTGCGACGTAAGAGGGAACCGCCAGTTGCTCGCGCAGGTCGTCGCAAATCTGATCGAGAACGCGCTCAAATACGTGCCCGCCGGCGGCCGCATCGAGTTGCGAGCCGAGCGCGTGGGGCAGCGCTCCCGCCTGACGATCGCGGACGACGGTCCCGGCATTCCGGAGAGCGAGCGCCAGCACGTCCTCGAGCCGTTCGTGCGCTTGCCAGGTGCGGCCGCGACTGCGGGAACGGGGCTCGGTCTGTCTCTCGTCGCGGCGATCGCGCGCCTGCATCACGCGGAACTCCGGCTCGCGGACAACGAGCCGGGGTTGAGGGTGATGCTCGATTTCCGCGCGGCGTGACTTGACGGGTCAGCGCGCCGGCTTCGCCGGATCGGCCGCTTTCGCCTGGTCGGGATGCTGCGCGGATGCGCAGGACCTCACGTAGCTCTCACGCACTGGTCCGCTCAAATGCTTCGCACGCGCCGCTGCCGCGCAGTGGCGCAGGCGCGACTGCTGCGCCCGCGCGCCTGAAGTTGCCGGCACGGCCTCGAGCGGCGGATGCGCGGTGACGACGGCCGGTGTGGCGGCATCAGCCGCGCGCGCCACCACCCCGCCGCCTGCGAGCACCGCGCACGCCGCGGCTACGAGGACCCCCCGTGCACTCAAGCCATTACTCCGTCGTCGTCTTGCCGTGCTCGCAGTCCTTCATGAACTGCTTTTTCTCATCGCCCGCCAGTTGCTTGGCTTTGGCTTGCTTGGAGCAAGCCTTTTTTGACATGTGCTTCCCGGAGGTGGCGGCGTGCTCGCCGGTCGACTCGCCGGGTGCCGCAGTGGCGCCGGGCGACTCGCTGGGGGAGGCGCTCGGTGGCTGCGCCGGGGGAGCTTGCGAGCCCGCAGGAGCCTGCGCGAACGCGAGCGAACATCCAAAAAGGGAAGCGACAGCGAGAGCGGATGCAAACCTTCTCATGACGACCTCCTCAAGTCCGTTGCAAGGACCCCGGGGCGGTCGCAAAAAAGCCGCCCGAGGTATCCGACACGCTAGTCGTCGGACACTATCGGGCGGCTTACGCCGGCATTAAGAATGCGTAACTTCGGATGATCCGAGCAGGCGCAGGAGCGCGTCGAGGTCGAGTGGCTTGACCATGTGTGAATCGAAGCCGCTCTCGCGCGTGCGGCGGCGATCTTCGTCCTGACCCCAGCCGGTGAGCGCGATGATCATCGCGGCTCGGCCCCACGGGGACTCGCGGAGGCGGCGCGCCACTTCGTATCCATCGAGCTTCGGCAGGCCGAGGTCGAGCAGCACGACCTCGGGACGGCAGCTCTCCGCGACCACGAGGGCCGACTCGCCGTCGGTCGCCATGTGCACCTCGTGGCCGCTCATCTCCATGAGCGCGGCGAGACTGTCGAGCGCGTCCAGATTGTCATCGACGATGAGGAGGCGACGGCCGGTGCGATGGGCGGAATCAAGAGGCGGCTCACAACTGGCTCGTTCAAGCGTGGGTGCGTGCGCGGCTGCGGGCGCGGGTGCGCGCACCGGCGCAAGGTACGGTTCCCCGAGACGGCGCGGCAGCCGAACGATGAACTCGCTGCCGCGACCCAAGCCCTCGCTCTGCGCGACAACCGTGCCGCCGTGCAGCTCGACGAGGCGTCGCACAAGCGCGAGGCCGATGCCGAGTCCACCGAGCACGCTCTGATTGTTCTGCTCTCCCTGCGTGAACAGGTCGAAAATGCGCGCGAGATCGGCGGCGGCAATGCCGGTGCCGTCGTCGCGCACCCGGATCTCCACGTAGTCGCCGACGCGTCGGCCGCTCAGTGCAATCTCACCGCCCGAGTCGGTGTACTTCACAGCGTTCGAGAGGATGTTGCCGATGACCTGAGTGAGGCGGGTGAGATCGCCGTCGAGCAGCAGCTCCGGCTCCGGCACATCGAGCGAGAGTCGATGCTGCTTTTCCGAAAGCAGTGGCTGCACTGTCTCGACGGCGCTCGAGAGGATCGCGCCGAGTGCGACGGCCTCGCGGGAGATGTTGATCTTGCCGCGCGTGATGCGCGAGACATCGAGCAGATCGTCGACGAGCCTCGTGAGCGAGCCGACCTGGCGGTCGATCACATCCTGCACCCATCGAACCTCCGCGTCGGCGGACATCCTCGCGCGCAGGATGTGCACCGCGTTGCGGATCGGCGCGAGGGGATTCCTCAACTCGTGCGCGAGCATGGCGAGGAACTCGTCTTTGTGTCGGTCGGCCACTTTCAGCTGCTCCTCGACGGCCGCGCGCACATCGACCTCCGCCTGCAACGCGCGGATGGCCTCTTCGAGCTCGACGTTCGCGGTCTTCAAGTTGAGGTTGAGCACCTCGAGCTCGCGGGCCTTGTCGAGCTCGAGCGCCCGGTTCGCGGCGGCGAGCTCTTCGTTCTTCTTCTCGAGCTCCGCGTTCGCCGTCGCGAGTTCCTCGTTCACCGATTGCAGCTCGCGGCGCTTGCAGTAGAGCTCGACGAGCACCGAGATCTTGCTGCGCAGGATTTCGGGCACGACGGGAACGTGCACGTAGTCGACGGCGCCGAGCTTGTAGCCTTTCAGTTGATCGAGCTCGCTCACGTTCACACCGGTCACGAAGATGATCGGCGTGCGCTCGAAGCGCGGATGCTCGTGAATGAGGCTCGCGGTCTCGAAACCGTCCATGCCGGGCATGCTCACATCGAGCAGGATCACCGCGAATTCGTCCTTCATCAGCTGCTCGAGCGCCTGCAGACCCGAGGTCGCGCGCACCATCCCGTAGCCGAGCCCCTCGAGAATGGTCTCGTAGGACAGGAGCCGCGCCGGCTGATCATCGACCAGCAGGATCTTGATCTCGCCGGCCGGCAGCGGTCGGCCGGACTCGAGGGGCAGCGATGTCGGGGGATCGGACGGCATCGGGCGCGCTGCGCTCAGCGGTGCAGCCACATGCGTACGAGCGAGAGCAGCTGCTCGGTATTGACGGGCTTCGCGACGTAGTCGGAAGCGCCCGCCTCGAGACACTTCTCACGGTCGCCTTTCATGGCCTTCGCCGTGAGCGCGATGATCGGCAGCATGCGGAAGCGGGGATTCGAGCGAATCCGGCGCATCGTCTCGTAGCCGTCCATCTCCGGCATCATGATGTCCATGAGCACGAGCGACAGATCCTCCGTGCCCTCGAGGAGCCTGATCGCATCCTGGCCGTTCGTCGCGCTCATGACCTCCATCGTGTGGCGCTCGAGCAGGATGTTCAGGGCGAAGATATTGCGAATGTCGTCGTCGACGACCAGAACTTTGCGCCCGCGCAGCGCCTCGTCGCTCCGGTGCAGCGTCTCGATCATGCGCTGCTTGCTCTCGGGCAGGTCCGCGATCACCCGGTGCAGGAACAGCGCGGTCTCATCGAGCAGCCGCTCCGGCGAGCGCACGCCCTTCAGCACGATGCTCTTCGCATTCTTGCGCAGCTCCGACTCTTCCCGGTCGGTGAGCTCGCGGCCCGTGAAGACGACCACGGGAGTGTTGCGCACCGTCGCACGCTCCTGCATCTCGGCGAGCAGATCGAAGCCCGTCATGTCCGGCAGCTTCAGATCGAGCACGATGCAGTCGAACTCGCGCCCGTCGAGCACCGCGAGCGCCTCGCGGCCCGTGCCGACCGTCGTGATGTCGACGTCGTCGTGCCGAATGAGCTCGCCGATCGACAGTTGCTCGGCCGGATCGTCCTCGACGACGAGGAGCTGGCGCACACGGCTCGCCGAGAACGCCTTGATGCGCTCGAGCGCCTGAGCGAGGCCGTCCGTCGTCAGCGGCTTGTTGATGTAGGAGAATGCGCCGCGCTCGAGCCCGTACTGGCGCTCCTCCTCGACGGTGAGGATCTGCACGGGGATGTGGCGCGTCGAGGCATCGCGCTTCAGCTGGTCGAGCACCGTCCAGCCGAGCATGTCGGGCAGGAAGACATCGAGCGAGATCGCGGTCGGGTTGTGCTTGCGCGCGAGCGCGAGCGCTTCGGCGCCGCTTCGGGCGACCAGCGCCTTGAAGTCGTGCTGCCGGGCGAGATCGACGAGCACCTTGGCGTAGTGCGGGTCGTCCTCGACGATGAGCATAAGGATGTCGCCTGGCTGCAGATTGTCGCGGTCGTCCGGAACCTCCTCCGGGCGGGGCGCCGGCAGCACGATCGGCTGGAACGGCGCGCTCGCCGGTGCCTCGCCGTTGGCGCGCGGCTCGCCGCGCGTCGGCACGCTGCGCCCGTAGGCCGCACCCATGTAGGCGAGCGGCAGATACAGAGTGAACGTGCTGCCGCTGCCATGGACGCTCGAGAGTCTGATCTCCCCGCCGAGCAGGTGGGCAAGCTCGCGGCTGATCGCGAGCCCCAGGCCCGTGCCGCCGTACTTGCGCGCCGTGCCGGCGTCGGCCTGCTGGAAGGCCTCGAAGATGATCTTCTGCTTCTCGGGCGGAATGCCGATTCCCGTGTCGCTCACCGAGAACTCGACGACGCTCTGGGCTTTCGAGAGCACCGGATGCTCGGAGCTCCAGCCGCCCGTTGCGAGTCCCACGTGGAGCCTCACCCCGCCGTGGTCGGTGAACTTGAAGGCATTCGACAGCAGGTTCTTCAGCACCTGCATCAGGCGCTTCGAGTCGGTGGAGATGAAGCGACCCATGTGCGGGTCGAAGTTCGTCGAGAACGTGAGCTTGCGCGCCTCCGCTTCGTGGCGGAAGTTGCGCTCGATCGTCTCGCGCAGATGCGTGAACGCGAGATCCTCGCACTCGACGGTGACCGTGCCCGACTCGATCTTCGAGAGATCGAGAATGTCGCTGATGAGGTTGAGCAGATCGGTGCCGGCGCCGTGGATCGTCTTCGCGAACTCCACCTGGCGCCCGGAGAGATTGCCGTCGGCGTTCTCGGCGAGCTGCTGGCCGAGGATGAGGATGCTGTTGAGAGGCGTGCGCAGCTCGTGCGACATGTTCGCGAGGAATTCGGATTTGTAGCGCGAGGTGAGCGCGAGCTCGGCGGCTTTGTCCTCGAGCGCCCGCCGGGCGAGCTCGATCTCCTGATTCTTGCGCTCGACCTCGGCGTTCTGCTCGGCGAGCAGCCGCGCCTTCGTCGCGAGCTCCTCGTTCGTCTGCTGCAGCTCCTTCTGCTGGGTCTGGAGCTCGATCGCGAGCTGCTGGGACTGCTTGAGCAGCCCCTCGGTGCGCATCGTCGCCTCGATCGTGTTCAGCACGACGCCGATGCTGCCCGTCAGCTGCTCGAGGAAGGAAAGGTGCGAGGTCGTGAACTCGTGGATCGAGGCGAGCTCGATGACGGCCTTCACCTGTCCCTCGTAGAGCACGGGTAGCACGATGACGCTGCGAGGCGCGGCCTGCAGCAGGCCCGAGCGCACGCGGATCGAGTCGAGCGGAATGTCCTCGAGCAGCAGTCGCTGCTTCTCGACCGCGCATTGCCCGACCAGGCCCTCGCCGAGCCGGTAGCGGCGCGCGTCGGCGCCCTCGTTCGGATCGGCGTAGGTGGCGAGCTGCTTCAAATACGGGTCGCCCTGCTCCGGCGCGTCGATCACGTACGTCACACCCTGCTGGGCGTCGACGAGCGGTGCGAGCTCCGAGAGCAGCATGTGGCCGACGGTGACGAGGTCGCGCTGGCCCTGCATCATGCTGCTGAACTTCGCGAGGTTCGTCTTCAGCCAGTCCTGCTCGGTGTTGCGATCGGTCGTCGCGCGGAGGTTGCCGATCATCGCGTTAATGTTGTCCTTGAGGTCCGATACCTCGCCGCGCGCGTCGACCTGAATGGAGCGAGTGAGGTCGCCCTTGGTCACGGCGGTCGCCACCTCGGCGATCGCACGCACCTGCGTCGTGAGGTTCGCGGCGAGCAGGTTGACGTTCGCCGTGAGGTCCTTCCACGTGCCCGCGGCGCCCGGGACGTGCGCCTGACCGCCGAGGCGGCCCTCGACGCCGACCTCGCGGGCCACGGTCGTCACCTGATCCGCGAAGATCGCGAGCGTGTCGGTCATGCTGTTGATCGTGTCGGCGAGGGCGGCGACCTCCCCCTTCGATTCCACGGTGAGGCGCTGGCGCAGGTCGCCGTTCGCGACCGCCGTCACCACCTTCACGATGCCGCGCACCTGGGTCGTGAGGTTCGCGGCGAGCAGGTTGACGTTCGCCGTGAGGTCCTTCCACGTGCCC
>DASXNC010000201.1:0-5413 GCA_036495325.1 Steroidobacteraceae bacterium | reverse complement strand
CTCGAGCTCGCCGGCAAGCGCGATGAACGCCTTGCTCCGGTGGCTCACCTCCATGACGGACATGCCGGAGCCGCGCCAATCGGTGAGCTCCTCGCGAGCCCGCTCCAGCACTTCAAGGGGCAGCGTCGCTGGCCCCGCGGCGAAATTGAATACGCGCACGCAAAATCCCGGATGCAGATCCGAACGTCCAGAGGGAGCCACCAATGTTAGCGACTCGCAGCGCGCTCCGTCAGAACTTTTGGCTCTGAGTTTGTGACTGCCGAGGTCGGATCACCCGGCCGGCGGCGGGCCGGCCGCCGCAGCGCCTCAGCCCGGCTCACCCGGCGGTTGATCGGCGAGCGGTGCCTCGCTCTCGGCGTCGGTCGACTCGCCGTTCAAGCCCTCGATGCGCTCGATCCCGGTCAGCCGCTCGCAATCGCCGAGCCGGATGAGGCGCACACCCTGGGTGTTGCGCCCGACGACGGACACCTCGTCGACCGGCGTGCGCACGAGCGTGCCGCTCGAGCTGATGAGCATGAGCTCCTGTCCCGGCGCGACCTGCAGCGCAGCGACCATGGCGCCGTTGCGCTCGCTCGTCTGCTGCGCGATGACGCCCTGGCCGCCACGGCCGTGACGCGGAAACTCATCGAGCGGGGTGAGCTTCCCGTAGCCGTTCTCCGAGGCGGTGAGGATGAGACCGTCGCCGACGACGATGAGAGCGATGAGCTCCTGCCCCTCGCCCAGTCTCACCCCGCGTACGCCCGCTGCGTCGCGGCCCATCGCGCGCACCTCCTCCTCGTGGAAGCGGATCGCCTTGCCGCCGCTCGTGCAGAGCACGATCTCGCGCTGCCCATCGGTGAGCGCGACGCCGACGAGCTGGTCGTTGTCGTGCAGATCGACCGCGATGATGCCGCTTGCGCGCGGGCGCGAGAACGCGGCGAGCGGCGTCTTCTTCACCGTACCCTCTCGCGTCGCCATGAAGACGAAATGCTCCTCGTCGAAGCTCTTCACCGGCAGGATCGCGTTGATCTTCTCGCCTTCCTCGAGCGGCAGGAGATTCACCATAGGCCGCCCGCGGGCGCCGCGTCCGGCGAGCGGGAATTCATAGACCTTCAGCCAGTAGACCTTCCCGCGGTTGGAGAAGCACAGCACCGTGTCGTGCGTGTGCGCGACGAAGAGCTTCTCGATGAAATCCTCGTCCTTGACCGCGGTCGCCGCGCGGCCGCGACCTCCGCGCCGCTGCGTCTGGTACTCGGTGACCGGCTGTGATTTGGCATAGCCCGCGTGCGAGAGCGTGACCACCACGTCCTGAGGCTCGATGAGGTCCTCGGTGGAGAGCGCGAGATGATCGAGGCTGATCTCGGTGCGGCGGGGATCGCCGAACGTCTCGCGCACGTCGAGGAGCTCGGTGCGCACGACCTCCGTCAGCCGCTCGCGCCGCGTGAGAATGTCGCGGAGATTGCGGATGGTCTCGAGGAGCGCCTTGTATTCCTCGACGATCTTCTCCTGCTCGAGCCCGGTCAAGCGATGCAGGCGCATGTCGAGGACCGCCTGCGCCTGCTGCTCCGACAGCCGATAGCCGCCCGACACGAGTCCGCTATCCGCCGCGCCGCCATTCGGGCGCACCACGGGCGCGCCGCTTTCCGCTTCGATCTCGCCCGCACGCGCGAGCAGCTCCGTCACGATGCCCGGCGACCAGATGCGCGCGAGCAGTGCCGCCCGTGCCTCCGCAGGCGACGGCGCCGCGCGGATGAGCGCGATCACATCGTCGAGATTTGCGAGCGCGACTGCGAGGCCCTCGAGAATGTGTGCGCGCTCGCGCGCCCGAGCCAGATCGTGGATGGTGCGCCGCGTGACGACCTCGCGACGGTGGCGAATGAACGCCTCGAGCATCTCCTTGAGCGAGAAGAGCTTCGGCTGGCCGTCGGCGAGCGCGACCATGTTCATGCCGAAGACCGTCTCCATCGGGGTCTGCGCGAACAGATTGTTGAGGACGATCTCCGCGACTTCCCCGCGCTTGAGCTCGATCACGATGCGCATGCCGTCCTTGTCGGACTCATCGCGCAACTCCGAGATGCCCTCGAGCTCCTTGTTGCGCACGAGCTCGGCGATGCGCTCGAGCAGCCGCGCCTTGTTCACCTGGTAGGGGAGCTCGGTGACGATGATCGCCTGCCGCCCGCGATCATCGATGTCCTCGAAATTGGTGCGTGCGCGGATCGAGAGGCGGCCGCGCCCGGTGCGGTACGCGGTCGCGATCTCCTGCGCGCCGTTGATGATGCCCGCGGTCGGGAAATCAGGCCCCGGCACGTGGCGCATCAGCTCGGCGAGCGGGAGCGAAGGATCCTCGAGCAGGGCGAGGCAGGCGTTGACGACCTCGGTGAGATTGTGCGGCGGGATGTTCGTCGCCATGCCGACCGCGATGCCGGATGCGCCGTTGACGAGGAGGTTTGGAATCCTCGTCGGGAGCACCGCCGGCTCGCTCTCCGACTCATCGTAGTTCGGCGTGAAATCGACCGTCTGCTTGTCGATGTCCGCGAGCAGCTCGTGCGCGAGGCGCGACATGCGCACCTCCGTGTAGCGCATGGCCGCCGGCATGTCGCCATCCACCGAGCCGAAATTGCCCTGGCCGTCGACGAGGACATAGCGCATCGAGAACGGCTGCGCCATGCGCACGATCGTGTCGTAGACGGCGGAGTCCCCGTGAGGGTGGTACTTGCCGATCACATCGCCGACGACGCGCGCGGACTTCTTGTAGGGCTTGTTGTACTCGTTGCCGAGCTCGCGCATCGCGAAGAGCACGCGCCGGTGCACTGGTTTCAGCCCGTCGCGCACGTCGGGCAGAGCCCGCCCCACGATGACGCTCATGGCGTAGTCGAGATACGACTGGCGCATCTCGTCTTCCAGGTTGACGGGAAGGATCTCTCGTGCGATATCGCTCATGCGCTCAGAGGCTTGGTGTGCCCGCAAGCGGGCTCAATCAAAAGAGAAAGTTTATCACATCGAGCCGCCTCACTCGGCGCCCCGCCGTATACTCTGCGCATGCAGAACTCCGAGCCCGCCGACCTGCTGATCGAGGCGCGCTGGGTGCTGCCCGTCGCGCCGCGAGCCACCGCACTCGCACACCATGCGGTCGCCATCGAGCGCGGCCGTATCGCAGCTCTCGGACCCGCCGCGGAGCTGCGCGCGCGGTTCGCCGCACGCGAGCACATCGCGCTCGCCGGTCATGCGCTGCTTCCCGGATTCGTGAACGCGCACACGCGCGCCGGTCAGCTGCTTGCAAGGGGACGCGGGCTCGCGGCTCGCGAGGTGTGCGCGACGACCGCCTCCGTACGCGGCGTCGCCGATGCGCCCGCTCAGCCGTGGCGCACTGAGGCCGCAAGCGGCGCGGACCTCGCGCGCGACGGGGCTCAGCTTGCGGTAGCGGAGATGCTGCGCTCCGGCGTAACGGCATTCGCCTCGCGCGATGCCCTGCCCGAGGAGGTGGCGCACGTTGCCTCCTTCGCGCGCGTACGGGCATCGATCGGGCTGCCTATCGAGGAGCGCGCAACGGAATGGGCGGATGGCGTGACGGGCCATCTTGCGAGAGCCGAGGCGCTTTGGGATGAGTACAAGGCGGACCCTTGGGTCGGCCTGCACTTCGCGCCCGATTGCGCCCACGCACTGAGCGATGCGGCCCTCGCGCGCGTGCGGACGATCGCGGACGAGCTCGACGCTCGCGTCGCAATGCCCGTGCACGAGACCGGCGAGGAGATCGAGCGGCATGGCGCGCGGCACGGTGTGCGACCTCTGCGGCGGCTCGATGCGCTCGGCCTGTTGAGCCCGAGCTTCACGGCGCTCTATCTCAATCGTCTCGACGATGCGGAGATGGAGCTCCTCGCGCGCAAGGGCGTCGCGACGGCGGCATGTCCCCAGGCGAGCCTGCGCCGCGGTATCGGATGCTGTGCGCTCGCGGCGCTGCTCGAGCGCGGCGTGCCGGTCGGACTCGGGACCGGCAGCCCCGCCTCAACGTTCGCGCTCGACGTACTCGCCGAAGCACGTGCGGCCGCGCTCGTTGCGAGCAGTCAGAGCCGCGCACCCGATGCGCTGAGCGCACATGGCGCGCTCGAGCTGGCAACCCTCGGTGGCGCCGCCGCGCTCGGATTGAAAGCGGTCGCCGGCTCGATCGAGCCCGGCAAGGCTGCCGATCTCATCGCACTCGATCTGAGCGCCCTCGTGGACCGGCCCGACGACGACCCTGCGGAGGCCATCGTCTACGGTGCGAGCCGCGACCGTGTCACGCACGTGTGGATCAACGGAACGCCGCGTGTTGCCGAGGGAAGGCTGCTCGCCTTCGATGAGGCGGAGCTCGTCGAGCTCGCGCGGCGCTGGAGCGGACCGTTATGAGCGGCGACCGGACGATGGACATGGGCGGCAGCGGCGCGGCCGCCAACGCGGACAGTGCCGAGCTCGGCAAGTTCGATGAGCTCGCGCATCGATTCTGGGACCCCCGGGGCGAATTTCGCCCGCTGCATCTGCTCAATCCCGTGCGCACGCAGTTCGTCCTCGAGCGCGCGAGCCTCGGGGGAGCCCGTGCGCTCGATGTCGGCTGTGGCGGCGGCCTGCTCTCCGAGAGTCTGAGCCGCGCCGGTGCGCACGTCACGGCGATCGACCTCGCCCCGACGATGATCGAGGCGGCTCGCGAGCATGCGCGGCAGAGCGCGCTCTCGATCGACTACCGCCTCGAGAGCGCGGAGGCGCTCGCCGCGGCGGAGCCTCAATCATTTGACGTCGTGACATGCATGGAAATGCTCGAGCATGTGCCGGACCCCGCCGCAATGCTCGGCACTCTCGCACGGCTCACGCGCCCGGGCGGTCACGTGTTTGTCTCGACACTGCATCGCAATCTCCGCTCGTTCCTCGCCGCGATCGTCGCTGCGGAATACGTATTGCGTCTGCTGCCGCGAGGCACGCACGAGTACGAACGCTTCATCCGTCCCTCGGAGCTCGCGCGGTGGGGACGCGCCGCGGGGCTCGCGCTCGCCGACATCGCGGGACTCAAGGTTGATCCGTTCTCGGGAAGCTGCCGCGCGAGCCGCGATCCGTCGGTCAATTACATCGCACATTTCGTGTGCGCCGCGCCGGCGTGAGCACGGATGCGAGGAGCGGCGGCCCGCAGGCGGATGCGGCGCGCGGCGCGCGTGCCGAAAGCCGCTGCCGCGCCGTGCTCTTCGATCTTGATGGCACACTGCTCGACACGGCCGGCGATCTCGCGCAAGCGCTCGACCGGCTGCGCGCGGAGAACGGACTGCCGCCGTTGGGGCGCGACCGGATTCGCAGCTTCGTTTCCAACGGCGCCACCGCGCTGGTGCGGCTCGCGTTTCCGAGCGTGCCGGAGGCCAAGTTCCTCGAGCTTCGGGCGCGGCTGCTCGAGCTGTACGGCGCCGCAGTCTGCGTG
>DASXNC010000200.1:0-3115 GCA_036495325.1 Steroidobacteraceae bacterium | reverse complement strand
GACCGTCTTGCCCGGCTGATGGAGTTCTGCAAGCGGCTCGAGGGCGATCTCGTCCTCGTCGGCTCGAGCCTCGGCGGCTACGTGTCGGTGGCGGCCGCATCGCTCCTGCATGCGCGCGGCGTGTTTCTGCTCGCGCCGGCGATCTACTCCCCGGGGATTCCCGAGCTGCGCCAAGGCGCGCTCGACTGCCCGACGGCGATCGTGCACGGCTGGCGTGACGAGGTGGTTCCGTGGGAGGACAGCGTGCGCTTCGCGAAGCTCTGTGGCGCATCGCTCCATTTGATCAACGACGACCACCGGCTGCACGGCGAGCTCGACTTTATCCGCTATCTGTTCGAGTATTTCCTGATCTCGCTCGATCGGCCCGCCCCGGGTTGAGGCATGGCCTGGCTGCTGCGACGAATCCTCGCCCTGTGGGTGCACTTCACCGTGCGACCCCTCGAAGCCGCGCAGCGGCTCGGCCAGCGCGCCAATCCCGTGTGCTACGTTCTCGAGCGACGCAGCGTCACCGATCTCGCCGTGCTGCAGAGCGCCTGCGTGGCCTCGAGGCTGCCGCGGCCGCGCAAGCGCCTCCTGCCGGCGGCCCTCGATCTTCGGTCCTTCTTCTATCTCGCCCAGCCGCGTGGAATGTGGGACGGACGCATCGATCCGCGTCCGCCGGCGGCGCTCGCGGACCTGGTGGAGCTCATCGGGCACCAGCCCGAGCTCGACATCGATCTGGTGCCGGTCGCCGTCTACTGGGGCCGCGCGCCGCAACGCGAGGCCTCCTGGTTCCGGCTGCTGCTCGTCGAGGACTGGGCGTTCACGAGCCGGATGCGGAAGCTCTTCCAGGTGCTTTTCAACGGGCGCAACACGCTCGTCGAGATCGACGAGGCGGTCTCGCTCCGCAAGCTCGTAGGAGATGCCGCTGCCCCGAACGTACAATGCCGTCGCGTTTTGCGAGCGCTGCGTGCGCGCTATCGCCGCCAGAGGGCCGCGCGCATCGGTCCCGACCTTTCGCATCGCCGCACGATCGTCGCGGAAGTGCTGCGCAAGCGCGCCGTGCGTGCGGCCGTCGCGCAGGAGGCCCGGGAGCGCAACATCACGCGCCGACAGGCGTTCAAGGCGGCGCAGCGGATCGTCGAGGAGATCGCCGCCAACTACTCGCATGCCTTCGTGAGGTTCCTCGACCATCTGCTCACCTGGCTCTGGAACCGTCTGTACGACGGGGTGGACTTCGAGCATGCGGCAACGCTCGAGGGGGTCGCGGACGGGAACGAGATCGTGTACGTGCCCTGCCACCGCAGCCACATGGACTATCTGCTGCTCTCTTACGTGATCTACCGGCAGGGCTTTGCGATTCCGCACATCGCGGCCGGCATCAATCTCGATCTGCCGATCGTCGGGCGGCTGCTGCGCAAAGGCGGCGCCTTCTTCATCCGCCGCAGCTTTCGCGGCACCCTGTACACGGCAGTCTTCACGAGCTACATGGCTGCGATCATGGCGCGCGGCCACTCGATCGAGTACTTCATCGAGGGCGGCAGGAGCCGCACTGGGAGACTGCTGCAGCCGAAGGTGGGCATGCTCTCGATGACCGTGCGCAGCTTCATGCGCGACCCCGCTCGTGCGGTCGTCTTCGTGCCCGTGTACTTCGGCTACGAGCGCATCGTCGAGGGTGCAACCTACATCGGCGAGCTCTCCGGCGTGCCGAAGCAGAAGGAGAGCGTTTTCGGGCTGCTGCGCGCGCTTCCCCGGCTGCGCGAGCGGTTCGGCCGCGTGCACGTCAATCTCGGAGAACCCTTCGCCCTGGCGGAGGTGCTCGATCGCCACGATCACGACTGGCGGGGTCGGGCGCACGATGAGGGGCGGCTGCCCTGGATGAATGCCGCCATCGCCGATCTCGCCGCGACCATCATGCGCCGGATCAATGCGGCGGCCGCGGTGACGCCGATCAATCTGCTCGCGATCGCCCTCCTCGCCTCGCCGCGCCACGTCATCGCCGAGGCCGATCTCATCCGCCAGCTCGACGTGCATCTCGCGCTGTTGCGCGACTGCCCGTACGGATCGCGGGTCACCGTGACGCGGCTCTCGAGCACTGAGATCGTCGCCTATGGCGAGTCGATGCAGGTCGTCTCGCGGCGCGCCCATCCGCTCGGGGATCTCGTGCAGATGAGCGACGAGTCGGCGGTGCTCGCGGCCTACTACCGCAACAACGTGCTCCATCTCGTCGCGATGCCCTCGCTCATCGCGTGCGTTTTCCTCGGCAACGCGGCCATGCGGCGCGAGGACATCCATCGGCTCGCGGGGCGCATCTATCCCTACATCGCCTCGGAGCTGTTCCTCGCGTTCCGCGAGGAGGAAGCGCCCGCCGTGATCGACGCCGTGCTCGAAGCGCTCGCCCGCTACGGGCTCATCGAGCGTACCGAAGACGGCGACACTTGGCGGCGTCCTGCACCCACGTCCGCCGAAGCGATGCAGCTGTCCCTTCTCGCGCAGTCGAGCCTGCAGACGATCGAGCGCTACTACCTCACGATCGCGCTGTTGCTGAAGGCGGGAAGCGGTGCGCTCACGCAGGCGATGCTGGAGGAGCGCTGCCATCTGATGGCCCAGCGCATGAGCCTCGTGTACGGGTTCGACTCTCCGGAGTTCTTCGACCGCTCGCTGTTCGAGAACTTCATCGATCTGCTGCGCGAGCGCGGCGTCGTCGCCACCTCCTCTTCGGGCAAACTCGAATTCGGCGAGGTGCTCACGCGTGTCGCGCAGGACGCCCAGCTCGTGCTCAACGAGGAGATCCGCCACAGCATCCTGCAGGTCACTCACGCCTGAGCGCGGCCGGGACGCCGCGTGCCGGGCCTCACGAGCCCGGGCGCTTGAAAAGGCAGCGTCGCTCGGATAATAGGGGCTCGACCACCCCGGGAGCACAGCAGCACGAGCCCTGGTTCGTGAAGATCAATCCGATCGGACAAGTTCCCGCCCTGGTTCACTACGGGAAGGTCGTGACCGAGTCGACGGTGATCAACGAATACCTCGACGAGGTCTTCGACGGGCCTCCCTTGAGGCCCGCCGATCCCTACTGGCGTGCGCGCATGCGCATCTGGACGAAGTTCGTCGACGAGTACTTCACACCGGCACTGAG
>DASXNC010000199.1:0-1678 GCA_036495325.1 Steroidobacteraceae bacterium | reverse complement strand
GGCGATGTTCCCCCGACTGCCGCCCGCCACTCGCGCTCTCATCGCCGCGAACGTCCTCATGTACGTCGCGCAATCGCTCACTGCGCGGCCGGGTCAGCCGCTCGAGGCGGGCTGGCTGACCGTGCTCCTCGCACTGCAGCCGATCGGTCCGGATTTCCACCTGTGGCAGCTCGTCACCTATGCATTCCTGCACGGCAGCCTCGCGCACATCTTCTTCAACATGTTCGCCCTCTACATGTTCGGCGGGGCGCTCGAGGTCTACTGGGGCGTGCCGCGGTTTCTGCAGTACTACTTCGCGTGCGTGGTCGCCGCGGGCGCCGTCCAGCTCGCGACGACCTGGCTCTCGGGGAGCTACGAGTCGACCATCGGAGCCTCGGGCGCCGTGTTCGGGCTGCTGCTCGCCTTCGGTTTCAACTTTCCACGCCAAAGAATCCTGCTGCTCATCCCGCCGATTCCGATGCCGGCGTGGCTGTTCGTGACCCTCTACGGCGTCATCGAGCTTTTCTTCGGTGTCGCAGGCATCCAGGCGAACGTCGCACATTTCGCGCATCTCGGCGGGATGCTCGGCGGGGCGGTCGTGATGCTCTGGTGGCGGCTTGAGGATCGGCTGCGCGGCGCCCGCCGCCCGCCGCCTTGGTGAGCTTCGCGAGCTGTGCCACACTCTCGCGGGGAACTTTTTTACAGTCGACGTCTCTCAGCAGCCAGCGCCATGATCAAGACCGAACATCTCTGCAAGCGCTACAACGCCCTCGTGGCCGTTGACGACGTAAGCTTCGAGGTCCGCCCCGGGGAAGTACTCGGATTTCTGGGACCGAACGGAGCCGGCAAGACCACGACCATGCGCATGCTCGCGGGATTCGTAGCGCCGAGCTCCGGGCGGGCGAGCGTCTGCGGGCACGATGTGGAACGGGACGCGCTCGCGGCCAAATCCTGCGTCGGCTATCTGCCCGAGGGAGCGCCGCTGTACGGCGAGATGACGGTGCGGCGATTCCTCGAGTTCGTGGCCGACCTGCGCGGCCTCGAGGGCGAGAGGCGCGCAGCACGGCTCGCTTACGTCACCGACCGGCTGCAGCTCGCGCCGGTGCTCGAGCAGAGCATCGAGACGCTCTCGAAAGGCTTCCGGCGTCGCGTGGGACTCGCCCAGGCGATCATGCACGACCCGCCGGTCCTGATCCTCGATGAGCCGACCGACGGCCTCGACCCCAATCAGAAGCACGAAGTCCGCACGCTCATCAACGAGATGGCGCGCGAGAAGATCGTCATCATCTCCACGCACATCCTCGAAGAGGTGGATGCCGTGTGCAACCGCGCGATCATCATCTCGCGCGGACGCATCGTGGCGGATGACTCCCCGCACGGACTTGCGGCGAAGTCGCGCTATCACAACGCGGTTTCGATCCGCCTGGAGCGTACGGAGCAGCTACCCGCCGTTCGCGCGGCGCTTGCCGCGCTGCCCTCCGTGGCAGAGGTGGAAGTGAGCGACCGCGAGTCGCGCCTGACGGCGCTGCCGCGCGCGGGCAGGACGATCCTTCCGGCCGTGAGCGAGCTCGCCGCGCGCCAAGGCTTCGCGCTCAAGGAGCTTCACCTCGAGTCGGGCCGGCTCGACGAAGTGTTCCGTACCATCACCGCGTAGGGACTCGAGCATGCGCAACGTGGGCATCATCATGCGCCGCGAGCT
>DASXNC010000198.1:0-5203 GCA_036495325.1 Steroidobacteraceae bacterium | reverse complement strand
TCGATACCCTCGTAATCCGACTCGCCGGCCTCGAGCCGCGCGGCGGCGCGCTTCAGCTGAGCGTAGATGCCCGGCGCGATCCGCCGTTCCTCCGCGGTGAGATACTGATTGCGCGAGCTCATTGCGAGCCCGTCGCTCTCGCGTACCGTCGGAGCCCCGATGATCTCGACCGGCATGCAGAGGTCCGCCACCATGCGCCGGATGATCGTGAGCTGCTGGTAGTCCTTCTCGCCGAACACAGCGATATCCGGCTCGACGATGTTGAACAACTTGGCGACGACCGTCGCGACACCTTCGAAGTGTCCCGGGCGGGCCTCGCCGTCGAGGATCTCGGACAGCTCCGGCACGTGGATCCGTGTCGATGCGGCATAGCCCTTCGGGTAGATCTCCGCGACATCGGGCATGAAGAGCAGATCGCAGCCCGCCTGCGCGAGCATCCGCTCGTCCTCCCGGGGCGTTCGCGGATAGTGCGCGAAGTCCTCGTTCGGCCCGAACTGCATGGGGTTGACGAACAAACTCGCGATGAACCGGTCCCCACGCCGGCGCGCCTCCTGCATGAGGCTGAGGTGGCCCGCATGCAGGTTTCCCATCGTCGGGACGAAGGCGATGCGCTGCCTCTCTCGATGCCAGAGCCGCACGCGCTCGCGTACGGCATCTATGGAGGTCAGGATTTCCACGAAGACACCGCGCTCATCGCACCTTCAGAAGCAGTGCTCGGGCGCGGGATACTCACCCGATTTGACGGCGCGCACGTAGCGCTCGAGCGCTGCGAGATTCGTCCCGGCGCCCTCGAGAAAGTTGCGGACGAACTTCGGCTTGCGCCCGCTCGTGATGTCGAGCACGTCGTACAGCACGAGGATCTGACCATCGGTGCTCGGTCCGGCCCCGATGCCGATCACCGGCACTTTGATCTCCGCGGTGATGGCCTCGCCGAGCTGTGCGGGGATGCACTCGAGCAGCACGATGTCTGCGCCCGCCCCCTCGAGATCCTTGGCACCGCGAAGCATCTGCTCGGCCGCACTCCCCGCGCGACCCTGCACGCGAAAGCCGCCCGTCTTGTGCACCGACTGGGGCTTCAGGCCGAGGTGAGCGCACACGGCGATATCGTGGCCCGCCAGGAACTCGACGATCTCCACCTGGCTCGCCCCGCTCTCGAGCTTCACCATCTTCGCTCCGCCCTCCTGCATCAGGCGCACGGAGTTTGCGAGGGCCTCATTCTTCGAGGGGTAGCTCATGAACGGCAGGTCGGCCATGAGAAACGGACGGTGGAGTCCCCGGGCGACCGCGCGGCAGTGATAAACGATGTCGTTCATCGTCACCGGCACAGTCGTGTCGTGGCCCTGGATGACCATGCCGAGGGAGTCCCCGACGAGCACCACGTCCGCGCCCGCCGCATCCACGAGCACCGCGAAACTCGCGTCATAGCAGGTGAGCGCGGCGATCTTCTCCCCGCTCGCCTTCATGCTCTGAAGCGTCGCGAGGGTGACCGGGGGACGCGCGGAATCGCGCAGCTGCAGGTGCGTGTACATGTCTTCAGAGCGTACGCGAGCGCAGCGGATTGTAATACAGGCGGCCCCGCTTCATGCGGCGGATCGCCGCCAGCAGCTCGTCGTAATCCGCCTGGTTGCTGATCGGGTCGATCGAGGCCGCATTGACGATGAGAAGCGGCGCCGCCTCGTAATCGTGAAAGAACCGCGCATACGCCTCGTTGAGCCGCTCGAGGTAGTTCCGGTCGATCTGCCGCTCGTATTCGATGCCGCGCCGTGCGATGCGCTCCATCAGCACATCGACGGGGGCCTGCAGGTACAGGACGAGGTCCGGCTTGGGAGCCGCGATATCGAGCTTCGCGTACACCTGCTCGTACAGCGCGAGCTCCGCCTCATCGAGCGTGACGGTCGCGAACAGCCGATCCTTCTCGAGCAGGTAGTCCGCGACGCGCACCGGCGCGAAGAGGTCGTGCTGGTTGAGAGCGGCGAGCTGCTGCGCGCGCTGGAAGAGGAAGTAGAGCTGTGCGGGGAGCGCACCGGCGCTCGGATTGCGGTAGAAGCGCTCGAGAAAGGGATTCGCAGAGGCTTGCTCGAAGACCGGCTCGGCCGAGAGGCTCTCGCAGAGCCGGCGCGCGAGGCTGGTCTTGCCGACGCCGATCGGGCCCTCTATCGCGACGAAGCGGAAGTTCGGAGCGGTGGTCGCGGTGGTCATGCGGTGCGAGCGGTGCCGGTACGTTGCGCGGGTGCGGCGGGGGCGGACGCCTCCGAGCCGGTGGATGCTTGCGAGTCGGCGGCCGGATCAGAGTCGGCGGACACCTGGTCCGCGTCAAGCAGCCGGATCGGCGGAGCGGCGAGCCGCCGCTTGAGATCGGCCACGCGGCCCATTCCCGGAATGTCGAGCTCCGGTGCAATGTCCGCGAGAGGATACAGAACGAAGGCGCGCTCCAGAATCCCCGGATGCGGCAACGTCAGCGCGCGGTCGCTCGATCGTTCGCGGCCGTAGACGAGCAGGTCGAGATCGAGAATGCGCGGTCCCCAGCGCTCACGTTTCGCCGGCCGGCCAGCCGCCCGCTCGAGAGCGTGCAGCTCGGCCAGCAATGCCCGCGGCGCGATCAGCGTGAGCACGCCGGCCACTGCATTTACGTAGTCCGGCTGATCGGGCGGGCCGAGCGGAGGCGAGCCGTACAGCCTCGACCGCAGCACGAGCCGCACCCCTTCGAGCGCCGCGATGCGGTTCAGCGCGCCCAGCACCTGAGCGCGCGGTTCGGAAAGATTGCTGCCGATGCCGATGTAGGCCGGCTGCCAGATCGGGACCAAAGTCACGCTGGCTCAGCCCGGGTCCGCCGGTCTTGCAGCGCCGCGCCGGCGCCGTCGGCGCGGACCGCGACGCAGGCCCTCGCGCCGCGGAGCGCCCGAACCCGCAACCGAGTCCGCCATCTGCTCGCGCTCGGCCGCCGGGGCGTTCTGTAGGCGCGTCCACCATTCGGCCATCGCGCGCGGAGCAAGGCCGTGCTCGGATCTCAAGAGCAGCAGATCGAAGGCCGCGCGAAAGCGCGGGTGCTCGAGCAACCGCAGAGAACGCCGGCCGCGCGGATGCTCGAGCCGCGGCTGAAGAGAGAACATCTCGCGGACACCGAGCGCGAAGCGTCGCGGAATTGCTATCTGGGCCTGCGCTTCCCTCACCGCTCGGTCGCAGGCATCGAGGATGGTTCCGAGCTCGTGCCAACGCTCGGGCGGAGAGCTCTCGATCGAGCGGGCGATCGGACCGTATAGCAGCAGCGCGAAGAGAAAGGTGGGCGTTACGGGCTTGCCTTCTGCGACTCGACGATCGGTATTGACGAGCCCCTGCACCAGCAGCCGCTCGACGAGCCCGCCCGGTTGAGCCGAAAGGTAGGCATCCACCGTCGGCAGCAGCATTGCGAGAAGGCCGCGCCGACGCAGCACTTCGAGGCTCCGCGCGCCGTGCCCCGACAGAAAGAGCTTCAGTGTCTCATCAAAGAGCCGCGCCGAAGGGACACTGGCGAGCAGCTCACTCAACCGTCCGATCGGCTCGGCCGTGGCTGGGTCGAGCCCGAAGCCGAGCTTCGCCTCGAAGCGCGCCGCACGCAGCATGCGCACCGGGTCCTCGCGATAGCGGGTCTCCGGGTCGCCGATGGTCCGCAGCGTTCGCGAGCCGATGTCGTCCGCTCCGCCGACGTAGTCCCAAACCGAGAAGTCCGCAATGTTGTAATAGAGTGCGTTGGCGGTGAAATCACGTCGCCACACGTCCGCGTCGATCGAGCCGTAGACGTTGTCGCGCAAAATGCGACCGGTCTCGTCCACCTCGCGCTCGGTCTCGTCCTGCAGCTCGATGCGCGCACCCGTACTCGCAAGCTCCGCCTCGATCGATTCGTCGACCTCCGGCGCTTCCCCCTCCTCGGGGTCCGCATCCGGGATCGGCTCCTCGCCCTGCGAAGGCGCAGTCGCCGCGCGGAACGTCGCCACCTCGATCGTCTCCTGCCCGAAGAAGACGTGCGCGAGCCGGAAGCGCCGTCCGACGAGCCGGCAGTTGCGGAAGAGCTTTTTCACCTGCTCGGGGAGCGCATCGGTCGCTACGTCGAAGTCCTTCGGCCTGATGCCGAGCATCAGGTCGCGCACGCAGCCGCCGACTAGAAAACCTTGGAAACCGCCGTCCCGCAGCCGATAGAGCACACGCAGTGCGTTCGGCGAGATCGCGGAACGGGAAATCGTGTGATCAGCCCGCGGGATGATCCGGGGCGAAACAGGCGCCGGCTCGGGCGCGACAGGGGAGTTCAATGAGCTGACTTTCGGCTTGAGCATCTGGGCAAGCGCCCTATAATACCGCGCGCCTCCCCCCGAGGCCCCACGCCTCGCTCCCTTCGTCTAGAGGCCTAGGACATAGCCCTCTCAAGGCTGTAACACGGGTTCGAATCCCGTAGGGAGCGCCACCAAATCAAAGACTTACATGCTCACACCGCTCCGGCGACTGGTGTCGGGTAGGTTTCGGGTAAGTTCCAAGGGCGTCTCTGGCTGACCCGAGGCGCGCGCTCCGTCTCGGCAAGACGGCCCCCGCTCGACCGGGATGGGGATGTCACAGGTCCAGGCTCCGTGCCAAGGCCACACTGGAAGAAGGCCGACTTGACACCTGAGGTTGCCGAGCGCCGAGCCGCGCCTGTTGGTCTTAGGCTTATCGTTGGATTTAAGTTCGCAAAAGCCGCGGTCGAACTACTGCCGGGCGCGCTGCTGCTCTTGCTTGGTGAAGCGGGTCTGGCCGGGGATCTGAAGGCGTTGGCGCTTTTCCTGCGCCACCATGCGACTGAAGCCTGGAGCATTGCCCTCGCGGAGCGCTTGGTTCATGCCGCGACCGAGCGCAACGTGCTCGTCGTGGCCGTGGCCGCTTTGCTCGATGGCGCGCTCACGCTCATCGAGGCTTATGTGCTTCATCGCCGCTATCGCTGGAGCCGCTGGCTGGTCATCGGCACCACGTCCTGTGCGCTCCCCGTCGAAATTGTCGCACTCGTGCTGCACCCGACGGCGGGGCGGATGCTGTTATTGCTCGTCAACCTGTTGATCGTTCTCTATCTGCTTCAGCGGCAAGTCGCAGTGACTTCGTAGCACAGGTCATCGTCGACGCAGGCGAGGAGCACGTTTGGCCAATGGAATTGATTATGCCGGCCCACGTGGACACCAAAGAGCTATTCGGCATGTGCTGGAGC
>DASXNC010000197.1:0-3312 GCA_036495325.1 Steroidobacteraceae bacterium | reverse complement strand
AGGCAATCTACTCGGCCATCCAGGCGACCGTCGGAGCCGGAGACGAGGTGATCGCGTTCGATCCCGCCTACGACTCCTACGAGCCCGCCGTGCGGCTCGCGGGTGCCCGCTGCATCCGTCTGCCGCTCGTGCCGCCGGAGTTTGCCTACGACTGGGACCGTGTGCGGGCCTCGCTCACCGAACGCACGCGGCTCGTCATCGTGAACAGTCCGCACAATCCCGCCTGCACGGTTCTCTCACGCACGGATCTCGATCGACTCGCGGAGGCGATCCGCGGCCGCGACATCCTCGTGCTCTCGGACGAGGTGTACGAGCACGTCGTCTTCGACGGCCGCGAGCATGCGACGGTGCTCACTCACAAGGAGCTCGCGGGCAAGAGCTTTGCAGTTTTCTCGTTCGGCAAGACGCTGCACGCCACGGGGCTTCGTGTCGGGTATGCCGTCGCGCCGGCGGCGCTCACCGCCGAGCTGCGCAAGGTGCACCAGTTCAATACCTTCAGCATCGCGAATCCGCTGCAGCATGCGATCGCGGCGTACCTCGCGGAGAAGCCGGCGATCGGCACGGACCTCGCGGCGTTCTTTCAGGCGAAGCGCGACCGCCTGCGCGCCGCGCTCGCGGGCACCGGGTTCGCCTTGCCCCCCGCACAGGGAACGTTCTTCCAGCTGCTCGATTTCGGCGCCGCGGCACCCGCGGGCGATATCGCGTTCGCGGAGCGGCTTCTGAACGAGGCGGGCGTCGCGACGATACCTCTCTCGCCGTTTTACGAGCGGCCGCCGGCGCTCACCGTCGTGAGATTGTGCGTCGCCAAGCGCGATGCGACGCTCGATGAGGCCGCGACGCGTCTCGCGCGGTTCGCCGGGCTCGTATGAAAAAGGAAACCCTCGTCAATCATCCTCCCCGGGTCGATCTGCCTCCGGAGAACCGGGCGGTCGTTGCACCGATCTATCAAACGGTGAAATTCGAGTTCGAGGATCTCGAGCAGACGCTCGAGTACCTGAACGGTGGCCGTCAGGGCTTTTTCTACACGCGTGCCTCAAACCCGACCGCGCGGCAGCTCGAGCTCACGCTCGCCCAGCTGCAGGGCCGTGAGGATTGCCTGACCACATCATCCGGCATCGGCGCCATGGCGCAGACGCTTCTTGCGCTGACGAAGCAGGGCGATCACGTCCTCTGTTTCGTCGAGACCTACGGCCCGACGCGGTATCTCGTGCGCAATCTGCTCACGCGGTTCGGAGTCATTCATACCATGCTCTCGATCGAGGACGTAGCAGGCGTCGAGCGGACGCTGGCCAGCCGGCCGACGCGGCTCCTGATCTTCGAGAGTCCCACGAATCCGGTCACCAAGGTCGCCGACGTTGCGGCGCTGACCAGGCTCGCACGCGCGCACGGTGCGCTCACCGTGCTCGACAACACGTTCGCGGGGCTTCACCAGCACGGCCAGTACGACATCGATCTGTTCGTGCACAGCCTGACGAAATTCGCCTCGGGCGCCGGAGACGTGATGGGCGGGGCTGTGATTGCGCGCAGCGAGCTGATCCGCGCCCTGCGCGCCGATTTCAGCACCCTCGGCGGCGTGCTCGATCCGCACGCGGCGTTTCTGATCCAGCGGGGGCTCAAGACCTACTTCGCGCGCTACCGCGCACAAAGCGCAACTGCCGGGCGGATCGCCGAGCTCCTCGTGGCGCATTCTGCGGTGGAGCGCGTGCACTACCCGGGACTGCCGAGCCATCCGCAGTACGCGCTGGCGCGCACTCAGATGGCCGAGGCGGGGTCGATCGTGACGTTCGATCTGCGCGGCGGTGCGGTGGCGGCCGCTCGCTTCGTCGATGCGCTCGGGCTTTTCGCGCTGACGCCGAGCCTCGGATCGACCGAATCGCTCGTGCTTGCCCCGCAGATGATGACACTGCGGGACCTCTCGCCGGAGCAGCGCCGAATCTCGGGGATCGGGCCCGGAACAGTGCGCCTCGCAATCGGTCTCGAGGACGGCGAAGACTTGGCTGCGGATGTGGTGCGCGCGCTCGAGGCCGCAGCGGTGTGAAGCCGCGCCGCGCGCACCGCAGTCAGCGGCGGAGCAGCCACGCGATCAGGGAGAACACCGCGCTCAGGATGAGCATGGTCGTGATGGGGAAGAAGAATTTGAATCCCGGGCGATCGATGACGATGTCGCCGGGCAGGTGGAAGAGCGACATTCGTCGCAACCACGGCCAGGTGAGGCCCGCGATGATGATGATCGCTCCGAGGGCGATCAGAAACCGGCTCATTCGGAAAGTATAGATCTGCGGGAGGCGTCGTCCATGAAACCTGCGGCCTTGATGATCAGCGTTGTTCTGCTTACGCTCATGGCGGTGGCGCACGCCCAAGTTCCACCGGTCGCGAGTCCGGATCAGCTCTCCATGCTGAGGAGCGATGATCCGGCTCTGGCCCGAAACAAGCGATTGGTGTTCGACTTCTGGCGGATCGTTTTCGAGGGCGGGCACATGGACCGGGCGCCCGAGTTCATGACCGAAAGCTACATCCAGCATAATCCGAACGTGACGTCGGGCCGGGCGGCGTTCATCGCGACGATAGGCAAGGTCCGCAAGCCGAAACCGATTGCGCCTCTGATCAAGGTACCGGTCGTCGCGATCACGGCCGACCGGGATATCGTCACCGTGGCCACCGCGCGCCGGGTTCGGGATAGTCGGCGCCCCGACCACATCTACTACATGACCTGGTTCGACATGTTCCGCATCGAGAACGGCAAGATCGCGGAGCATTGGGACTCATCACCCCTGTGGGAAGACGGCCGGCCGCTCGGGGCGGAATTTCTGCCTTGACCCCCGACGCGCTATCGGTGCTGTTCACACCGTTTACGATCAGACGCCTGAGGTTGCGCAACCGGTTCGTGATGCCGGGCATGCAGCGCGGATTCATGAACGATGGCGCGCCCACGCCGAAGATGATCGAGTACATGCGACGCTGCGCCGCCGGCGGCGTGGGTCTCATCATCGGCGAATCCACCTCGCCCGATCACCCGTCCGCGTATTGGCAACCGGTCATGGGCCGACTCGAGCCCGCGACGCTTCCGGCTTGGAAGCAGGTCGTGGATGCCGTGCATTCCGGAGGGGCTGGGTTCCTGCTGCAGCTTTGGCACCCGGGCGCAATGCGCAAGGTAGCGCCAGGCCACCCGCTTGCCGACTATCCGGCGTTGAGTCCGTCGGGACTCATTCAGGCGGATCGCCGGAACGGCCGCGCCATGACGCGCGAGGACCTCGAGGAGCTGAAAGCCGCCTACGTGCGAGCGGCTGAGCGGGCGCAGGAACTCGGCGCGGA
>DASXNC010000196.1:0-12265 GCA_036495325.1 Steroidobacteraceae bacterium | reverse complement strand
AGCTCACGCTGGCCGCGGCCGATCGGCACCATCGAGTCGACCGCCTTGTACCCGGTCTGCACCGGCTGGCTGACGGATTTGCGATGGACGACGCCGGGCGCGACGCGCTCGATGGGCGCATTGCGCTCGGCCTGAATCGGGCCCTGCCCGTCGAGCGGCCGGCCGAGCGAGTCGACGACGCGACCGAGGAGTCCCCGGCCGACGGGCACCTGCAGGATGCGACCAGTCGTCTTGACCGTGTCGCCCTCGGAGAGGTGCTCGTAGTCCCCGAGCACCACGGCACCGACGGAGTCCCGTTCGAGGTTGAGCGCGAGACCGAAGGTGTTCCCCGGAAACTCGAGCATCTCGCCATAGCGGGCGTCGGCGAGGCCGTAGATGCGGCAGATTCCATCGGTGAGCGAGACGATCGTGCCGACGTTACGTGCTTCCGTCGGCGACTTGAAGTTCTCGATACGCTGCTTGATGAGATCGCTGATCTCGGTTGCTTTGATCGCCATATGATCCTCTTACTCTGTGAGCTCGTACGTCAGGCGCTCGAGCTTGCTGCGCAGCGAGCCATCTATCACCAGATCACCGGAACGGAGCACGGCACCGCCGATCAGGCCGGAGTCGATCTCGCAGTGCAGCCGCACGCGCCGCTTCAGCCGTCGCTCGAGCGCTACGGCGAGCTTTCTGCGATGCGCCTCGTCGAGCGGTGCCGCGGACGTGATGACCACGTCGGCAACGCCCTCGGCCTCATCCTTGAGCTCATCGAACAGCACGGCGATCTCCGGCAGAAGCGCGAGCCGGCGGTTCTCGGCGAGCGTGAATATGAAGTTCCGCCCGGGCTCGCCCAGCCGTTCGCCCGAAACATCCAGAATGAGCTGCGCGAGATCGTGCGGGGCAACCTCCGGGTTGTCGAGAAGCTGTTCCACGCGCGGATCGCGCACGACGGCGGCGGCGGCCGCGAGTCCCTGCGACCACTCCGTGAGCCGGTCCGGCGCGCGCGCCTCTGCGAAGGCCGCCTTCGCGTACGGGCGTGAAACCGTCGCCTTGTCCGCCGCCATGTCTTAGCGTCCCCTTCTGCCGGTACCGCGCATCGCTTCCGAGCTCCTACAGCTGTGCGGCGAGCTTGTCGAGCAGATCGGCGTGCGCGCGAGCGTCGATCTCGCGCTCGAGCAGCTTCGAGGCAGTATTCACTGCGAGCTGCGCCACATCGCGCCGCAGGCTCTCGCGAACCCGAGTCGCCTCGAGCTCGATCTGATGCTGCGCCGCCGCGACGAGCCGCTGACCCTCGGCATTGGCCGCGGTCTTCGCCTGCTCGATCATCTCGTTCGCCCGGCGTTGCGCCTGCTCGACGATCTGATGCGCCCGGTCGCGCGCCTCGCGCAGAACGACCTCGGAGCGCTGCTCGGCCTGAGCGAGCTCGGTCTGCCCCTTCTCGGCCGCGGCGAGGCCCAGCGCGATCTTGCGCGTGCGATCGTCCACCGCGCCCATGATGTTGGGCCACACCCATTTCATGATGCCCCAGACGAACAGCGCGAATACCACCATCTGGATCACGAGCGTCAGGTTGAAGTTCACCCTGTCTCTCCTTCCGCTTGCCGGAAGCCGCAGCGCATCGCGAGCGACGCGCCTGAAGCTCGGCTCGATGTCAGTGCGCAACCTGCTGGAAGGCGGACACGAATGGATTCGCGAACATGAAGAACAGCGCGAATGCGATGCCGATGAACGCCACGGCATCGAGGAGCGCCGCTACGATGAACATTCTCACCAGCAGCGCGGGACCGAGCTCTGGCTGCCGCGCCATGCCCTCGAGGAACCGCCCCCCCAGAATACCGAAGCCAATCGCCGTTCCGAGCGCGCCCATGCCGAATATGAGTCCGCATGCGAGCGCCGTCATGGCCTGGATGTTTGCGATGTTATTCATTCAATTCTCCTGACAGAAAAGCGATACGAGGATCGAGGCCGGCATCGTCAGTGGTGCTGCGACGCCTGCGATAGATAAACTATGGTCAACATCATGAAAATGAAGGCCTGCAGCAGCGCGATGAAGGCATCGAAGCCCGACCAGAGGACTCCGAGGGCCACTTGGATGAGGACCCAGGCCCACCCCCCCGGAGTGTGGAGCGCCGCTGCTCCCTTCGTCAGTGTAAGCAGTGCGATGAGGGCGAAAACCATCTCGCCTGCGAACATGTTTCCATAGAGTCGCAGCGCGAGCGAGACCGGCCGCGCAAGGAAGCTCGGGAGCTCCATCAGCAGATTGATCGGTACGTAGAGAGCCTGGATCAGGATGTTCTGGCTCTTGAAGGGATTGAGCGCCAACTCTCCGAGGAACCCGCCGAGTCCCTTCATCTTCACGCTGTAGAAGAGAATGAGCAGAAAAACGGTCAGAGACAGTCCGAAAACGATGTTGAGATCGGTGCTGGGGACGATCCGCAGATGTCCGAAACCTACCGCGTTGGCCGCGTGGGGGAGCAGATCGATCGGGATCACGTCCATCAGATTGAACAGCAGAACCCAGCAGAAGATCGTGAGCGCGAGGGGCGCGATGAGCCGGCTCTGGCCTTGGTAGGCGTCCTGAACCTGCGAATCGACCCATTCGACGACCCACTCGACGAAGCCCTGGAACCTGCCCGGCACTCCTGCGGTGGCCCTGCGCGCCGCGACGTAGGCCACGCCCCCGAGGATCAGCGCGAGCAGCACGGAGAAGAAGACGCTGTCGTAATTGATGACCGCGAAGTCCGCGATCCCGTGCGGCGCCCGGTTCGTGAGAAAGGTGATGTGGTGGACGATGTACTCCGTCGGATTCGGAGCCTCTTCCGCCACTTGCCCAAGAACTCCTGCAGTGAGACCGAGATTCACGCTATAGCCTCAATCAACCTTGCGCTGATCAACCTTGCGCTCCGCCGAGCGGCTGCGGCACGGCGAGCCGCGGCAGCACTCCGGCAAGAACAATCCAGTACACGACGAACGTCGCCCCGTACGCGGCGAACATCGCCCTGGGCGAGGGCCGCATCCAGTGCCAGACCGCGACGAACAGTCCGATCATCAGAACGAGCTTCGCGAGCTCGCCAGCGAAGAACGCCGCGAGGATCAACGGCGCACTGCGCGGTATCCGGCCGAACGCGATGGCCGCCATCGCCAGGCTCGCCACCGTGCCGATCCCGCCGCCGAGCAGCGCCGAGATGGCCGCCGATTCGCCGGCCACGGCGAGACTCACGAGCGCGGCAAGGAGCGTGACTCCCGCCTGCCCGAGTACGACGCCGAACGCCAGCCGCCGTGCAGCCAACGATGGACGCGGAGCGTTCGGCAGCTCGATCGTGAGCGCCATCGGCTTCAAAGACTCCCGAAAAATTGTGTGTGACACGCGCCGTTCGCCTCATCCCCCACGCTCCGGCGTGTCACTCGACGTGCGTGGGATCATCGCCGCGCCGCGCTGGAAGAAAGCGGCTCGCTTCGCGCTCCCGGAAGGGAAGAAGAGGCTCGGCTTTTACTTTATCTTCCGGCCACTTACGAGCGGCCGGGCGACAAAGCCGCGGAATTATAGAGAGCCTTGTTGGAAAAGGCTACCGCGGCGCGGGTTGATCCATCGCCGACGCACCGCATCGTGCTGCCGGAGCGCCGCACGACCCGCGGGCGGTCGCTCGAACGCGTTCGCGGCGGTTACTGAATGTGGGCGAGGATGCCATCGAGCTCGTCGAGGCTGTTGTAGTCGATGACGAGACGGCCCTTGCCCGATCCGGAGTGGCGGATCGCGACGCGCGCGCCGAGCTTCTCTGCGAGGTCGCGCTCGAGGCGCTGCACGTCCGCATCGCGCGGCTCGTCCGCGGGCTCGGCGGCCCTCGCCGGTACGAGCATGCGGCGTACGATCGCCTCGGTCTCGCGCACCGAGATGCTCTTTTTCGCAACCAGCGCGCCGACTTCCGCCTGCTGGCGCCGCCCAGATAGCGCGAGCAGCGCCCGCGCGTGGCCCATCTCGAGCTGGCGCCGCTCGACGAGCTCGGCGACCTCGGGCGCCAGGTCGAGCAGGCGAAGCAAGTTGCTGACCGCGGCGCGCGAGCGGCCGACCGCATCCGCCGCCTGCTGGTGGGTCATCTGAAATTCGCGGATGAGGCGGTCGAGCGCGCGTGCCTCCTCGAGCGGATTCAGATTCTCGCGCTGGATGTTCTCGATGAGCGCGACCGCGATCGCCGACTCGTCGGGGATACTCCGGATCAGAGCAGGGATCTCGGTGAGCCCCGCCATTTGTGCAGCGCGCCAGCGCCGCTCGCCCGCGACGATCTCGTAACGCGCCATGCGCGACGAAGGCTCGCTGCCTGCGCCGGGCGCCTCGCTTCCCGGTCCGTGCGCATCCGCGCCAGGCAGCTGGCCGATGATCGGACGCACGACGATCGGCTGCACGATGCCTTGCGCCTTGATCGAATCGGCCAGCTCCTGCAGCGACTCTGGCCGCATGTCGATGCGCGGCTGGTAGCGGCCGCGCTGCAGCTGATCCAGCGGTAGCTTCGCGAGCTCATCGGAAGGGGGCGCAGTAGGTTGCGCCGCGGGCGCGGCAGTGCTCGGACGGAATGCCGCAGACCCCATCAACGCCTCGAGCCCCCGGCCGAGGCTAGGCTTCTTTTGCATCATGGCCCGATCATAGCGAATCCTGGCGCCCCGACGATGCGCCGGGCGGCGCGGAATTCGGTGCGGCAGTCAGTGCATTGGCCGCCGCGGGCATCGTCCCATCTCCTGCCGCGCCTGCGGCTCCGCCTTCGCCCGCGGTGTCCGTCCCGCTGCCGTTCGCGGCGTCGGTACGCCCGCTCTCCGTACCGGCCGGCGCGCTCACCGGCCCCTGTGCGCCCCGTGTGGCAGCCTCGCGCTCCTCGTCCTCGCGCCGGATCATCTCCCCTGCAAGCGCCAGATAGGCGAGGGCGCCGCGGGACTCCTTGTCATGAAAGAGCACGGGCCGACCGAACGAGGGCGCCTCCGCGAGCCGGATGTTTCGCGGAATGATGGTGCGGAAGACCTTGTCCCCGAAGTGCTGGATGAGCTGCGCGCTCACTTCGTTCGCGAGGTTGTTTCGCGGATCGAACATCGTGCGCAGGATCCCTTCGAGCTCGAGCGGCGGATTCGCGGCCGCGCGGATCTGCTCGATCGTTGCGAGAAGTGCGGAGAGCCCCTCGAGCGCGTAGTACTCGCACTGCATGGGGATCAGCACGCTGTCCGCGGCGACGAGCGCATTGACCGTGAGCATGTTCAACGCCGGCGGACAGTCGATGAGGATCACGTCGAACGCGTCGCGGACCGGTTTCAGGGCGGTACGCAGCTTGATCTCCCGTCCTGCGATCATCGTCAGCAGGCGGACCTCCGCGGCCGTCAGGTCCTGATTCGCGGCCAGAAGGCTGAAGCCGGCCGGCTCGACCGTCAGGAGCGCGCTTGCGACATCGGACTCCCCGAGCAGTGCCTCGCAGCTTCCCCGCGCAATCTGCGCCTTGTCGACGCCGCAGCCCATCGTCGTATTGCCCTGCGGATCGAGATCGACGAGCAGCATCCGGCGTTTCGTGGCCGCGAGCGAGGCCGCGAGGTTGACGGCCGTCGTCGTCTTGCCGACCCCGCCCTTCTGGTTGGCGATCGCGATGACGCGCTTCATAGATTTTCCGCGAGGAAACCCGCGACTTCAGTCGCGGGAGGAATCGCGCTAAAATAACGGCTGTCGCGCGTATCCCTATCGACGCACGGCGGCTCAGCCGAATATCGGGGGATTGCTGGCGCAAGTCGGCGCAGTTGAGTGTTCGCAGCGGAAGCGCTGCGCTCGGCACGATCCAGCTCCGGAATGTTCGCGGAATACTGCAAAGTCTGTTTGCTCCGTAGAATAAAGCCTCTGACTTCAGTCAGGGGTTGCTTTACTAGTACATCATGACTCGCGGCTGCCGGATTCCACAATGATGACGTGCCGCGCTTCCCCGAGTCCCGGCACTTCGACGGGCCTTGTCTCGAGGACGCGCCAGGGGGGCCTGACCGCTGAGAGCTCCGTGCTTGGGTACCGGCCCTTCATCGCGAGCACGCGCGTGCCGGCGCCGGAGATGGTGCGCACACTCTCGAGCAGGTCGGGCAGGCTCGCGAATGCGCGCGCAGTTACGGTATCGAACGACTCACGCGGGTTGAGGTCTTCCGTGCGCGAGTGCACCGCCTCGACGTTGCCGAGGCCGAGCGCGCGGGCGGCATGCGCGACGAAGCGGACCTTCTTGCCTGCGGAATCGATGAGTGTGAACTGGCGGTCCGGGTTCGCGACGGCGAGCGGCAGGCCGGGAAAGCCCGCGCCGGTACCGACGTCCGCGATGCGCGACCCATGCAGGTGCTCGTGGAGCGAGAGGCTGTCGAGCAAGTGGTGCGTGATCATCGCCTGGCGCCCGCGGATCGAAGTGAGGTTGTATGCGGCGCCCCAGCGCTCGAGCTCATCGAGCAGCAACGCGAGGCGCTGTGCCTCCGAATCACCGAGCGACACGTTGAGCAGCCGCGCCTGCTCGATGAGGGCAGCGCGCTCCAGGCGCCGCGCGGCATCGTCGCTCACGCGCCGCCGTTGGTGACGAGCGCCGCCATGAGCTCGTTGACGGGCAGCGCATCGAGCTTCGCGGAATCGGCGAACAGCGACTCGATGCGCTCGGCCTGACGCGCGGGAAAGCGCGCGGCGACCGCGGCCTTGAACTTCTCGACGATGAGCGGGAGGCCTTCCGCCCGCCGGCGGCGGTGCCCAATCGGATAGTTCACCTCGACGCGTCGCGTGGAGCTGCCGTCGCGGAAGAACACCTGCACCGCATTGCCGATGGCGCGTTTGTCGAGCGCGTAGTAGTCCTGCGTGAAGGTGGGGTTCTCCGAGACCTCCATGAGCTTTCGGAGCCGATCGATGCGCGGGTCCGCCGCCGCCTCATCCTCGTAGTCTTCCGCCGTGAGGCCGCCGCGCAGGAGCGGCACTGCGACCATGTATTGAATGCAGTGGTCGCGATCCGCGGGATTTGCAAGGGGTCCGACCTTGTCGATGATTCGCTCGCCCGGCTCCTGAGTCTCGATGACAATGCGCTCGATCTGATCGAGCCGATTGCGCACCTCGGGATGCAGCGTGATGGCGGCCTCGACCGCGGTCTGCGCGTGGAACTCTGCGGGAAAGGAGACCTTGAAGAGTACGTTCTCCATCACGTAGCTGCCGAAGGGCTGCGGGAGCGAGAAGGGCTGTCCCTTGAACAACACGTCGCAGAAGCCCCACTTGGGCGCCGTGAGCGCTGAAGGGTATCCGATCTCCCCTGCGAGGCACAGCAGCGCGAGCCGCACTCCGCGGCTCGTCGCATCGCCCGCCGCCCAGCTTTTGCGCGGGCCCGTATTCGGAGCATGCCGATACGTCCGAAGCGCACCACCGTCGATCCACGCGTTCGAGACCGCATCGATGACCTGTTCGTAAGTTCCACCCATCATGGCCGTCGCGACGGCGGTCGTCGCGACGCGGACCAGAAGCACGTGATCGAGGCCCACGCGGTTGAAGCTGTTCTTGAGCGCGGTCACGCCCTGGATCTCGTGCGCCTTGATCATGGCGGTGAGCACGTCGCGCATCGTGAGCGGCTTGCTGCCCTCCATCCGCGCCTTTCTCGACAGGTAGTCGGCCACCGCGAGAATGCCGCCCAAATTGTCCGAGGGGTGTCCCCACTCCGCCGCGAGCCAAGTGTCGTTGAAATCGAGCCAGCGGATCATCGCACCGATGTTGAAGGCGGCCTGCACCGGATCGAGCTCGTAGGAGGTGCCCGGCACGCGCGCGCCGCCCTGCATCACCGCGCCGGGGACGACGGGCCCGAGGAGCTTCGTGCACGCAGGAAACTTCAGCGCTTGAAAGCCGCACGCTAGCGTGTCCATCAAGCCGTACCGGGCGGTGTCGTAGGCGAGCTCGCTCTGAACGGCGAAGTTCTTCACGTACTCGGCGATCGCGACGAGCACGTAGTCGGGCTGCGGTCGCTCGGCGGATTTCGAGTCGCGCGTTGACATGGTCGCGAGGCCGCTCAGCGCCGCTTATCGAGCGGCACGAACCTGCGCGGCTCGGGCCCGACGTAGTTAGCCGCGGGACGGATGATTTTGCCGTCCTCACGCTGCTCGATCACATGCGCAGCCCATCCCGTCGTGCGGGCGATCACGAAAAGGGGCGTGAACATCGCGGTCGGCACGCCCATCAGATGATAGGAAACCGCGGAGAACCAATCGAGGTTCGGAAACAGGCGCTTTGCCTCCTGCATCGTCGACTCGATGCGTTCGGCAATCTCGAACCGCCGCGCATCGCCTGCCTCCCGTGCCAGCCGACGCGCGACCTCCTTGATGACCTGATTACGCGGGTCGGCGACCGTGTACACCGGGTGGCCGAAGCCGATGATCACTTCCTTTGCGGCAACGCGCGCCCGGATGTCCCGCTCGGCCTCATCCGCGTCGCGATAGCGGGTCTGGATTTCGAGCGCGACCTCGTTCGCTCCTCCATGCTTCGGGCCGCGCAGCGCGCCGATTGCGCCTGTGATGCAGGAGTAGAGATCGGAGCCCGTCCCGGCGATGACGCGCGCCGCGAACGTCGAGGCATTGAGCTCGTGCTCGGCGTAAAGAATCAGCGACGTATGCATCGCGCGCACCCAGGAGGCGGGCGGCGACCGTCGGTGCAGCATGTGCAGGAAGTGCCCACCGATCGAGTCGTCCTCGGTCTCGACGAAAATGCGCTGCCCCGAGTGGCTGAAGTGATACCAGTAGGCGAGCATCGAGCCGAGGGAGGCGATCAGGTGATCGGCGATGTCGCGGGCGCCCGCAACCGAGTGATCCTCCTTTTCGGGCAGCAGGCAACCGAGCGTCGAGACCCCCGTGCGCAGCACGTCCATCGGATGAGTGGCGGGCGGCAGCTCCTCGAGCACCTCGCGCACCGCGGCGGGAAGCCCGCGCAGCGCCTTCAGTTTGCTCTTGTATGCCGACAGAGCCGCCGCGTTCGGCAGCTCCCCGTGAATGAGGAGATATGCGATTTCCTCGAACTCGGCGGCTTCGGCGACTTCCAGGATGTCGTAACCGCGATAGTGCAGATCATTGCCCGTGCGCCCGACAGTGCATAACGCCGTGTTGCCGGCGGGCACCCCGGAAAGGGCGACGGATTTCTTGGGTTTGAACGCCGATACCGACTCGTTCATACGATTCACCTCGGCTCGGTTTTGCGAGACGGCCCGCTGCCCGCGCCGCCCTTGCGGAGCTTGCCCGCGGGACGCTCGCCCGCGTCAGTCTTACTCTCACTTCCGAAGAGCCGATCGAGCTGCTCCTCGTACGCGTGATAGCCGAGCACTCGATAGAGCTCCTCCCGTGTTTGCATCAGAGGCACCACGGCCTTCTGAGTTCCCTCCCGCCGGATCGCCTCGTACACCGCGAGCGCCGCTCGGCTCATGGCGCGAAAGGCCGAGAGCGGATACAGAACCAGCCGCACTCCGACGCGCGCGAGCTCGGCGGTCGTGAAGAACGGCGTCCGGCCGAATTCCGTGAGATTGGCGAGGACCGGCACGCCGATGCGGCTCGTGAACTCGCGGTACTCCTCGAGGCTCGTCAGGGCCTCAGCAAAAATCATGTCCGCACCCGCCTCGACATAGCGTTGGGCGCGCTCGAGCGCGGCCTGCTGCCCCTCGACGGCATGCGCGTCGGTGCGCGCCATGACGACGAAGGAGGCGTCCGTCCGAGCGTCCAGTGCGGCCTTCAGGCGGTCCACCATCTCCTCCGGCGGAACGAGCGCCTTGCCGGGCCGGTGGCCGCAGCGCTTGGCCTGCACCTGATCTTCGAGATGCAGACCCGCCGCTCCCGCTCGGGCGATCTCCCGGACGGTGCGGGCGATGTTGAATGCGCTGCCGAAGCCCGTATCCGCGTCGACCAGCAACGGCAGTTCCGACACGCCCGTGATGCGCCGCACGTCCTCGCACACATCGCCGAGCGAGGTGATGCCGAGATCGGGCATGCCAAAGGAGGCGTTCGCCACGCCGGCGCCGGATACATAGATGGCCTTGAACCCCGCAGTGCCCGCGAGCAGCGCGGTGTAGGCGTTCACCGTGCCGGCGAGCTGAAGAGGGCGCTCGGCCTCGAGCGCGGCTCTGAGGTGCGCCCCGGCGGTTGGTCGTGCAGGCATGATCGGCCCCGGATCGGACGGCGTAATTTTAGCAGCGCTCAGCCGCGCGCGAGACGGTCGAGCCAAGCGACGAGCCCCTGCACGTTGAGCTCGAGATCTTTGTCGAGAATGTCGTCGATCCGCGACTCGGCGAGCGCGACCCCGTGACGGCGAGCGAGCGCGAGCCACAGCGCCCGCATGTCGGCGCGGATCGCCGTCTCGCGGTCGGGGGCATCCGCATGGCGACGGGCAATCGCCGCGAGCTCCCCAATTTGCGCCTTCAGCGATTCGCCGAGCCGAGGCAGGTCCGTCACCCGGCTGTAGTGCATGAGGTACGCGGCCTGCGGCGCGTAACCGAGGATTCGGTCGATCGAGGCGATGAGCTGATCCGGGTCGAACTGCGTGGGAGTGGTCGTCGGCACGACGAAGGCGCCTGCTTCGGTATCGAGCTCCCGGTAAGAAAGCCCGAAGGTATCGCCCGTGAAGACGTTCCGGTTATCGACATCGACGATGCTGTAGTGATGCAGCGCATGGCCTGGCGTGTCGATGGTGAGCAGCTCGCGCCCCGCGAGGTCGATGCGCTCGCCGTCGCGCATCACCCTTACGCGTTCGGCGGGGATCGGCACGAGGTCGCCGTAGAGCGACCGGTATATCGATTCGCCGTAGACCGCGACGGAGGCCTTGATGAGCTTCGTAGGATCGATGAGGTGAGCCGCGCCGCGGGGATGGATGACCGCGCGCGCACTCGGCAGCTCGCGAAGGAGGGCCCCCGCGCCGCCCGCGTGGTCCAGGTGCACGTGCGTGAGGAGGACGTACGCCACCGCCTCGCGCGCGAGGCCGAGCGCCTCGAGGGCTGCCAGGAGCCGCGGTACTGAGTGATTCGTTCCCACATCGACGAATGCCACACGGCCGCCCTGCACGATGAGGTGCGATGCCGCAAGGCCGGGCCGGATGTAGTCGGCATCCACAGCCGTGATTCCGTGCGGATATGAGATCAGCGTCGCTTGCGGCCTGTCCGGGGTCATTTACAGTAAGCCCGCCATTCGTCGTCGCACGTTCAAGTCTCGCATGATCCCATCCGCTCTGCGCGCGCGAGCGCTCGCGGGGGCACCCGCGCTAGTGCTCGCTGCGGCGCTGCTGCCACTGGCTTTGCGGACGCCACCGGTGAGAGCCGCGGCATTGCCGGAAAGTGCGCCTCCCGCGCCCGCAGCGCCCGCAGCGCCCTCAGTGCCCTCAGTGCCCGCCGCACCGCCTCCGATCATTGCGCCGGTGGCGATGCGGATGCCCTTTCCGTCGCACGCGCCATTCCATCGCGATCTTGGCAACCTTGTTCTCGAAGGCATCCCGCCGCTCGATGAGCGGCTCGCTGCGCGTCTCGAGCGCTACGCAAACGCGCGCGACGCCACCTTCCTCGACTGGCTGCCGGACGGCGGCATGCTGGTCGCCACGCGGTTCGGAAGCGCGTCGGAAATCCATCGCGTCTCCTCCCCGCTCGGCTCGCGCGAGCAGCTCACCTATCGCCGCGAGCCACTCGCGCTGGCGGCGGCGCGACCCTCCGCTGCCGACGAAGGCTTTGCATTTCTCGAGGACGAAGACGGTGATGAGAACGGCCAGGTCTACTACTACCCGCTCGCGTCACGATCCCCGGTCGGTCGCTCTCAGGTGGACGGCGCAGGCGAAATCCGCCTCCTGAGCGATGGGAAGTCCCACCACGGCGGCCTCGTGTGGTCGAAGGACGGCACGCAGCTCGCATTTTTCGGCAACGAACGGAGCGAGGCGGACGAAGACATCTACACCGTCGAGCTTTCCCCGGGCGCGAGGCCGCGGCTCCTGGTCCCCGGCCACGGGGGCTCCTGGCGGCCCCTCGACTGGTCCACCGATGGGCGGCAGTTGCTCATCGAGCAGACGGTCTCCGCGACGGAGAGCCATCTGTATCTCGCTGATGCGACCACCGGGGCGCTGACGCCGGTCGATTCAGGCAGTCAAAAAGCAGGCGTTCGGGCCGCGCGCTTTGCGCCCGACGGGCGCGGCGTCTATGTGCTCTCCGATGCGGGCGGCGAGCCGGACGTGCTTCGCCGCATCGACCTCGCGACACACGCATCGGAGGACATCGCGAGCGCAGCGCCCTGGAGCCTGGAGGATTTCGACGTGAGC
>DASXNC010000195.1:0-10496 GCA_036495325.1 Steroidobacteraceae bacterium | reverse complement strand
CTTGTTAGCCGTAGTCAGATCAACCACCTTCAATTCATCGCTCGGACTCAAATAATCCAGCACCGTATTGAACAGAAATCTATCCAACTGCGCCTCCGGCAGCGGATACGTCCCCTCCAGCTCAATCGGATTCTGGGTCGCCAGCACCAGGAAGGGGCGCGGCAGGTCGTAGTGATTGCCGCGCACCGTGCAGGAAAGCTCCTGCATCGCCTCGAGCAGAGCGGACTGCGTCTTGGGCGGCGTGCGGTTGATCTCGTCGGCGAGCACGATGTTTCCGAAAATCGGGCCCGGCACGAACGTCCAGCGGCGTCGCCCCGTCCCCGTCTCCTCCTCGATGATGTCGGTGCCGGTGATGTCAGCGGGCATGAGGTCCGGCGTGAACTGGATGCGGCGGAATTCGAGCCCGAGCGTCTTGGCGACCGTCCGTACCATCAGCGTCTTCGCCGTGCCCGGAAGTCCGGTAATCAGGCAATGACCGCCGATCACGAGCGCGATCAGGATTTGCTCGAGCACCTCCTCCTGGCCCACGATCACCTTGCGCACCTCGGCGAGAATGCCCTCGCGCGCCGCATGAAAGCGCGCGAGACGCCGCTCGAGGTCGGAGGATTGAGTATCGAGATTGACCACCGTGTTCATGGCTTCTTCCCTTCGAGCTCGAGCAGCAGTTTCTGTGCGGGACGGTAATCGGGTGCGGCCTCGAGCGCCGCGAGCACGCTGTCCTCGGCCGCATTTCGCTCGCCGGCGGCGAGGTATGCACGCGCGAGGTCTAATCGCGCGGAAGCCTGATCGAGCGGATGGAAGGCGAGCACCGCCTGGTACTCCCGGATCGCGCCCGCGTAATTCTTCTGAGCAAGCCACAAGTCGCCGAGCTTGCGGTGCTCCGCCTGATCAAAGGCAGGGTCGATGAGATTGATCCGCTCGAGCGTCGCAGCCGCCGCTGCAGAATCGCCCGCGTCCTGCTCGAGCCCCGCGAGCTTCTCGAGCAGCTGGGGGCTCCGCCCACCCGCATGCTCGTAGCGGCGTAGCACCTCGATCGCCTTCGGACGATTCTCGCGCGCGAGATAAGCGTCCGCGAGCAGCTCGTACGCGTTGTCGTCGTAGACGTAGTCGGGATACAGGCGGATGACGGCATCGCCCTTGCCGATCACCGCGTCGTTGCGGCCCGCGTGCGCGAGTCGTGCAAGCTCCGCGAGCGCCGCGTGCCAGGCGGGAAGGTTCCCGACCGTCGTCCCGACGCTCGCATAGAGCCACGCCTGGAATTGCTGGTCGAACGCCTCCGGCGTGAGGCTCAGCGTCTGTGCGATCACCTCGCGCGTGGTCTTGCGGAGCGCGTAGGCATGGACCATTGCATTGAGCTTCTCGACCCCCCAGCGGCTTTGGATGAAGTCGCAGACGCGCCCAGCCTCAAAATACGAGACCTGAACCTGCCCCGGATAGCTCGGACGCACGAAGCCGCGGTCGAGGTCGGCGACGGGCAGGAGCTTATGGTCCCGAAGCGCCGCGACGATATCCGGCGTCATCGGATCGCCCCACTCGGGCGAGGCTTGGGTCTCCTCGTGTACCGCGAGCCCCTCGGTGAACCAGCGCGGCACCCGATGATTGGTCGCCGTGAGAATGTACACGTGGCTCATCTCGTGCCGCAGCGTGCTCGCCCAGTGGAAATCGCCCGGCTTGCGCCCGCTCGGACTGTCCATCGCGACGACTTCCCCGAACGTCACCCCGAGCGCTCCGAGCCCGGGTACGCCGAGCGTCCGCACGGCGAAGTCCTCGTGATTCGGATAGACCTCGACCCGCACGGGTCCGGGAAGCTTCATGTGGTATTTGCGGTCGTAATCCGCGATGTCCCGGTTGAGTTGCTCGAGGAAGTATGGACGCAGCAGCGGCGCCTCCTGCTCGTCGAGCTTGAGAATGATCCCCGGCTCGCGGATCGTGACGAAGCGGCTGAGAGTATCGATGAGGCGCAGCGTATTGACCGTCTCGGGGCTGCGATAGCCTGCGTCGTAGCAGCGCACGAGCTCTGCACGGGCGCCCGCCTCATCGCCGAGCCGAAGCAGATTGATGCCGAGGTCGGAGCGTGCGGACCAGAGCTCGGGGTCGGTCGCGAGCGCCTTGCGATAGTAGGCGACGCCCTGCGTGTAACGCATGGCGAGAATGAGCTGATGCGCCGCGAGTGCATAGCCTTCGCCATAGGAGGCGTTCAATGCCCCCATGCGCTCGAACCAGCGGTCGGGCGGGCGATCGGCGAGCAGCTCGATGCTCGCATGCACAGCGAGCGCATCGAGCGCCTCGTCGGGGGCGATCGCGAGGGCCGCGTCGGCCTCCCGCGCCGCGAGCGCCGGGTCGGAGTCCTCGAGCGCCAGGCTCGCGAGCAGCTCGTGTGCGGCGGTGAGGCGCGGATCGATCTCGAGCGCCTTGCGCGTCCACTCTATCGCCCGATTGTCGAAGCCGTCGGCGCTCACACGTGCGAGCGCGAGGTAGGCGGGAGCGTATTTCGGCTCGCGCGCGCGGGCTTCGTTGAAAAGGTCCACCGCCTCCGAATCATTGAATCGCTCGTGTAGCAGCAGTCCCCACCGGACCCGGTAGACGGCGCGAGGGCTTGGCGCGCCGGCTGGCGGCCGTGCCGGCTCCGCGTCGGCCCCCGCGACCGCGTCACGGAAATCGCGGTTCGCCGCCCCGTAATCGCCGAGCGCCCACTCCCCCTCCGCTCGCCAATACGTCCCCACGACCCGCGGGGCGCTCCCGGCCTGCAGAATGAGTCTCTCGTAGCAGGCATGCGCCTCGGGCCGCCGACCGCGCTTGTGCAGCGCTGCGCAGCGCTCCGGCGCGATCGCCGCGCGATCGGCTTCCGGCGCGCCTGCAGCGGCAGCTCCGGACGCTCGAGCCGATGCGCCTGCCGCTGGCGATGCTGCCGTTGCAACGGACGTCGCGAGCACCCCGCCGAGCACGATCACGCTCGCAAGTACCCCGACGCTCATCGATCGAGCGCCTCCTGCACTTTTGCGAGCTCGACGAGCGCCTCGGTGATCTCGCGCTTGTACTCATCGGGCGGCAGAGCGGCCCGTTGATACTTCAGTACGTCGATGCGCTGCTCGAGCCGCTCCTTGCGCGCAAGCAGAGCGCGCTTCGCGGCATCCGCGGGCGCACTCGCCCGCTTCACATCGGGCGTGCCCTCGCCTGCCGCCGGCCGAAGGCGAACGAGCGTGAAATTCGCAATGAGGCGGCCCTCCCCCGCTTCGGTCGACGCCTCCCGCACCGGCATCGCGCGCCCCGCATCCTCGAAGACCGCGTGCTCCGTGGCGAGTCGCTTCTGCGTCGCATAGAACGCGGCTGTCTTCGCCGCCGCATACCGAAACGCCTCGAGAGCGGAGATCGCATCGTTCTTGTCGAGATCGGCGGTCGGGTCCTGCAGCGCATCGGCCCAGTACCGCGCGAAAACGGTTGCGTTGCGCTCGGTGCCCGACTTCGTCGCGGCGATCACGGCGCGCCCGCGTCGCTCGAGCACCGCGACGGAGCCGCCGCTCGCACTCGTCGTGTCGACGATCAACTGGCGCTTCGAGCGGATGTGATTGCAGAGCGCCGCGAGCTCGCCTGCCGAGATGTCGGGGCCGACGAGGTTCAGTTTGTACTCGAACCCGTCGAACGAGCCGTGGCCGATCAGTGTAAGGACAAAATCGTCGTCCACGCCTGCGAGACCGGCGACCTCGCGCAGCGTGCGCGTGAGCCGAGACCGTGTCGCACTTTCGCCGCTCAGCGTGTAGACCCGATGCCCCGCGCCCTGCAGCACGTGATCGAGCTCGCCCGCGACCATGCGGAAGCTCTGCTCGTAGTCCGGCTCCCCGCCGAGTCCTGCGACCGTCACGAAGTACGTGTCCGCAAGCGCCGGAGCGGGCGCGAGGCTGGCGGTTGCGGCAAGGCCGAGCACCAGCGTGATACCGAGCCGCACGTGCGCGCGCCTCACACGAGCCCCCACTTGCGCCGCAGCAGCCACTCGCCGCACTTCAGGGCAAATATGAGCAGGAACGCAGCGGGCATGTTCCAGAGCGGCGCGAGATCGTGTGCGGTGAGTCCCGCCTGTGAATATGGAATGCTCCGCGCGAGCTCGCGCATCTGATCGGGACGCCAGTAGCGGCCTCCCGTGCTCGCGGCGAGCCGCTCGAGAAGGTCGCGGTCCTGCTCGGTGTGGAAGTTCTCGGCCGTGCCGTCGAGCCGCTGAAACGGCACGACATCGCGGCCGAGCTGGGACGCGCCGCGGCGTGCATCGATTTCCGCGACGTATTCGCCCGGCGCCTGCACCGTCCAGTCGGCCTCGAATCTCCCGGGCTCATCGCGCACCGGCTCGAGTTCGATCGACTGCGGCGCACCGTCAGGTCCGATCACGCGAGCCGCGACGGTTACATCGGCCGCGGGAACGTAACGAGCGTCCCGCACCTCCGCGTCGAGTCGGACGCGGCCCGCATCGAGCAGTGTCGGCTTCGGCACGGATGCGGCGACCTGCCCGCGCGTGTCTGCGACGAGCCACGTGAGCAGCTGCTGCCAGAACGCGTGATGGGTCGGGTCTCCGAGCGGCAGACTCATCTGCCAGCGCCACGTGCCACCTGTCGCGAGCACCGCCACTCGGCCGCGGCCGAAATGCTGCGTGACGAGCAGAGGCATCGTGCGCCCGCCATAGTGCATTTGTGCGAGCACCACCGCGCCCGGCTTAGGAGTACCGGGGTCCTCGTAATCCATGAGGTACGGAAGCTTTCGCCAGCGCTCCGCGTTGGCGCCCGGATCATCGACGAGACGGCAGATGACGCTTTGCTCGCCGGCGGGCGTCAAGCTCACCGTCGCAGGGTCGCGGTGGAAAGTATTGCGCGAGTCGGGCAGCACGACGGGGAGCGCGTCGGCTACGAGAGAGCCGCTCCAGATGCCGTCGGCGAGCGAGGCGCGGCCGCCGAGCAGCAGCAGGCCTCCGCCGCGCCGATCGACAAAATCGCGGATCAGCGCCTGCTGCGCGGGTGTGAAGTACCCGGCGTCGACCGAGCCGATGATCAGGCCCTGATAAGCGTTCAACTCCTCGGCGCGCGTCGGGAAGCCGTCGGCAAGCTCGCTCGGCTCCTTGATCCCCTGACGATAGAGCTTGTTCTCCGACACCCGCAGGATGGAGGCAATCTGCAGCATCGGGTCGTCGTCCGCGGCGCGCCTGATGAACTTGTACTCCCACCGCGGCTCGCCCTCGAAGTAGAGAATGCGCCGCGGCTCGGCCTCCACATCGACGAGCCGCGTCACGGCGTTGTTCGCCCGGTTCGTCTCTTCCGCGAGCGGCTCCACCGAGAAGACGAGCGACTTTGCGCCCGCGGGACCCACGTCGAACAGGATCGGCTCGGTCTGCATGCCACCGCCGGACTCGGCGCCGTCCGCCCCCGGCGGAGCGCCGCGGGAGCCGAGCGTGATCTCGCGCGAAGCGAGCACCCGGCCGCCATCGCGAACGGTGAGCTGCGTGCGACGCTCGTCGTACCCGCGCTCGCGCACCTTCACTTCGGCGCGCACCCGCGAGCCCGCGAGTGCACGCGCCGCGACGGTCACGTCCTCGATCTCCACGTCATGCGCCGGCTCGAGCGTTCCGATGCCGACGGTGTGCACCGGGATGCTGCGCCTCCGGAGCGCATCGATTGCCGCCCGGTCGACGCCGCCTGCGGTATCGCTGCCGTCGCTGAACAGCACCACGGCGCCGAGCGGCAGGTCGGATGTCTGGGCAGCGAGCTCCGTGAGACTGTCGCCGATGTGCGTAGCGGACCCGTCCGCGGGACCGAGCTCGGCGAGCGGCGCGCGTCTCACGCTTGTGTCGAACCGATAGAGGCGGGTCTCGAAACGGCGCCCGAGCGCGGGCAGCAGACCCGAGCGGAGCGCCTCGATCGCGCGATCCTCGCGCCTTGCGCCTCCGTCGGAGAGACTCATGCTGCGCGAGTCATCGACCAGGACGGCGACGATGTTCTGCCGCGGACGCAGCTCCGAGACGGCAAGTGCCGGCTGCCACAGCAGGATCAGCACGACCGATGCAAGTGCGGCCTGAAGGAGCCACAGGACGGCGGCGCGTCGGACTGTAAGGGAACCGGTCGCTCCGCGCAGCCGCAGCGCCATGAGGACTGCCAGCGCCGCCGCGGCGGCGACGATCGACACGGCGAGCGCCCAACCCGGCCAGGCGCCGAGCAGCACGAGCCGTCCCTGCGCGAAGGCGGCGGGCGGATATTTGAACAGGAACTCGAACACTCAGTGGGTCATGCCGTAGATGATGTAGTTCATCCCTACCCTGAACGCCATCGAAGCGAAGGGCTCGGGATATTCGGGCGTGTCTGCCCATTCCCAGGCATCGCCGAGGTGCATGTTGTGGCAGATGGCGACGATGATCCGTCCCTTGTCGTCACGGATCGCGCGCCACTTCGGGACATACCCGTCCTTCTCGTACGTTCGTCCAGTCCACACGTACTGCTCGCCCGGGACCTGAAAGCGCACGCCGAGATCGAAGAGGACGTGAAAGATCTCGTCGTTGTCGCTCAAGTCCTCGATCGGCCGGTTGGGTAACACCTGGCGCATGCCCGCGAGGAATCGATCCCAGTCGGCGGTGCCGTGGAAGTCATCGACCATGAGGAAACCGCCCTTGAGAAGGTACTCGCGAAGGCGCTTCGCCTCGGCGTCCGTGAAACGCCAGTTCGCCACCTGCACCGCGTAGACCCACGGGTAGTTGAAGATTTCGTCGCTGTCGAGGTCGACGACCTGCTCGGTCGGGCGCATTTGAATGCGCGTCAGGCGCTTGAGTGCCATGAGGAACTGGCGGTCCGCCTTCGGGTAGTCGCGCGACCAGCCGAAAAAGCCGAACCCGAACCCGGATCCGCCGTAGCCGCCGTACCCTCCGCCATACCCGTAGCCGGACTGTCCGTAGCCGCTCGAGGTGTACTGCAGCCGGGACCAGTAGAACTCAGCCTTCCCGTTTGCCTCCCCCGGCGCCGCGACATCGGGTAGCGAGCGAAGCCCCTGAGCATACGCACGGGGGCCGCCGTGCAATGCGAATGCTGCGAGCACGAGAGCCGCAACCGCGAGAGTGCCGAGTGAGACCGGGATCCGCCAAGATCGAAGCCACCGCACGCTCATGCCCTCTCCCGTTCCGCTGCGCCGGCGCGAGGATCGCGCCGCGCGTTCGGCATCCCGCCGCCGTACCGACCGGACGCCCCGAAATCGAGCCCGCCGGCCCGAGTAAGTAGCCGATGCCGATTGACTCTGCAACCCCGGCACGCGAGCTTATCGCTTATCGATCGGCAACCCAGTTTTTCGGAGCGCGCGGGGAATATGAAACGGCGGGACTTCGTGATGTGGGCCGGCGCGGCCTTGGGCCAGGCGGCGCTCGCGCCCGAGCCCGCCCGGGCCGCGACGGGCGAAGTGGCCGCACGCGCCGATCACACGCTGCGCATCGCGCCTACAGCCCTCGAGATCGCGCCGAGCCATTTCGTCAGCACAATTGCTTACAACGGTATCTCGCCGGGTCCGCTGCTCCGTCTCAAGGAGGGCCGTCCGGTCACGATCGACGTGATCAACGACACCGATGCCGCCGAGCTCGTGCACTGGCATGGCCTATTTCTGCCGTCGGAGATCGACGGCGCGATGGAGGAAGGCACGCCGCCTATTCCCCCGGGCGGGAGCGCCCGCTATCGATTCGTTCCGCGCCCGGCAGGCACGCGCTGGTACCACACGCACGCCATGGCGATGGGCGATCTGCACCGAGGCACCTACACCGGCCAGTATGGATACCTGATGGTCGAGCCGGCGCGCGACGCGGGCCGCTACGAGCAGGAAGTGTTCCTCGCGCTTCGCGACTGGGAGCCGTTCTATACCGATCAGCCGATCGACACCGACGACCAGGATACGCGCGGCCCGCAGCCCGAGCGGCCGGCCGTGCTCGACACGCGTCCGAATGGCCTGGAGCCCGCCTCTCAACTGTTCTCGATCAACGACAAGGCGCTCGGCGCGGGCGAGCCGATCCGCGTACGCCAGGGCAGCCGTGTGCTGTTTCATCTGCTCAACGCGAGCGCGCTCGAGAACCGGACCATTGCGCTGCCCGGCCATGCGTTCGTCGTACTCGCGCTCGATGGCAACGCGGTACCGACTCCGCGCGCTTCAAAAATCGTGACGCTCGGACCCGGCGAACGGGTCGACGCCTATGTCGAGATGAATCGCCCGGGCGTGTGGATCCTCGGATCGACCTTCGACCCGATCCGCAACGCAGGCCTCGGCGTCATCATCGAATACGCGAATGCGCATCGCGAGCCGCAGTGGGCACTCGAGCCTGGAGCGCAGTGGGATTACACGTCGTTCGGTCATGCGAGCTCGCGCGCTCCGGCGCGGCCCCGTCCCGACCACACTCTCGATCTCGTCTTTGAGAAGATCCCGGGCGGCGCCCGTCCTTTCAATCTCTGGACCGTAAACGGCAAGCCCTATCCGCATGCGGGCGAGCTCGTGCTGCGCAAGGGACTGCGGTACCGCCTGAACTTCCGCAACCGCACGGACGACGCCCACCCCGTTCATCTCCACCGCCACGTATTCGAGCTGATCGACGTGAACGGCAAGCCGACGAGCGGGGTGCTGAAGGACACCGTGATCGTCCCGGTCTATGGCCGGGTCGCCGTCGATCTGGTGGCGGACCAGCCGGGCGCGACGCTCTTCCACTGCCACATCCAGCAGCACATGGATTTCGGGTTCAAGGGGCTGTTTCGCTACGCCTGAGCGGCGCGATCGACGGCGGGCTACGCCGCCCCGACGATCGCGACGATGATCAAAATGATGCCGAGCACCACCAGCAGATGAATCGCGCCGAACGTTACCTTCACCGCGAGCCACAGCACGAGCCACGCAATGATGAACAGGATGCCGAGACCCGACAGTATCGCTTTCATCAGAGAATCTCCGGCGCGGAATTCCCGGCCTTGGACGGATGCTTCAGCTGAAATGCTTCGGCCGTGGACTGGTTCCAGTTCCCGGTCCGCGCGAGCGATCGCGGGCGCTCACCGCGGCAGCTTCACGTCCTCACCGACCGTTGCCGGCTCACCCGTGAGCGTCGCTCGCGCCGCCGCCAATGCGTAAGAGGCTCGACCGGGCGTAGTCCAGTACTCCGCCCGCTCGATGCGCAATTCGAGAACGCCGAGCCGGGGATCATCGAAACCTCCGGGATACCACGCGCGCTGCAGAGCGTTCCAGAGCTCGGCCGCCTTCCGGCGATCGCGTCTGACCCGCGCACGGCCTTCGACAGCGGCATAGAGGCCTTTGACGAGGTGGGCGTACCCGATGCTCACCCGCACATCCCGCCGTAGCTCTTCAGCCTTCGCGCTGCCCACATCCGTGAAGAACCACAGCACGCCTTCATCGTCGCAGCGCAACGTCTGGACGGGCCGCGTGTGGAAACGATGCTCGCCGTCGAGCGTAGTGAGCAGCCCGATCTCGATCTCGCGGATCAATCGCAAAAGGGTGTTGAAGTCGGCGCTCTGAGGCTCGTTCATCTTGAGGCGCATCGGCAGCGGCGGCGGCATGACTGCTCAGCAATGTCCATGCCGAACGAATGCCGGCGCCCGCATGCATTCAAGGGGGCCGCACGCGGTCGTTCGCGCCCCGCATGTTGCTCGTTGCTGAGCCGACCCCTACACTAAAAGATCGACCTCGCTGATGGGGCCCAGTGGAACACGTTGCAGTGACCGGCGCGGGTATCGTCTGCCCCATCGGCACGGGCGCAAGCGCGTATTGGGACGCCTTACTCAGCGGCAGGAACAGGTTCACGGCGGTCCCCGGCAGCGACCATCTCCCGGGCAGTAGACTGTGGGCAGCGGTGCCCGACGATTTCCTCGATGCGGTCGAGTTGCCGACGGAGTGGCTGCGCAACGCGGACCGCTTCACGCAGTATGCCCTCGCCGCGGCAGCGCAGGCCCTTTCGATGGCCGGACTGCAGAGCCCGCCGCGCGATACGGCCGTGATCGTCGGCAATACGATGGGCGGACTACCGCTGTTCGCGCAAACACAGATGCAGCTCATCGAGCAGCCCCGCCATATCACGCCGAAGCTCATGGCCCTCGTCATTCCGAACATGGCCGCCGCGCGTGTTTGCCTCGCGTGGGGGCTGCGAGGCCGCCAGCTGGCGGTGAGCACTGCATGCGCGTCCTCCCTCGATGCGATCGGCCTTGCGGCGCAGTGGATCGAGCGCGGCGAGGTCGAGTGCGCGCTCGCAGGAGGCGTCGAGACGCTCCTCGCGCCGGTCGTGTACGCCAGCCTCGAGCGCGCCGGAGCACTCTCGCAATCGCGGGACGCGCGCTGCGCGGCGCGGCCGTTCGACGTCGACCGCGATGGGTTCGCGATGGGTGATGGCGGCGGCATGCTCCTCCTCGAGAGCGTGACGCGCGCCGAGGCGCGAGGCGCGCATATCCTCGCCCGCATCCGGGGCTACGCCTCCATGAGCGAGGCCCATCATCTCACCTCGCCCG
>DASXNC010000194.1:0-5313 GCA_036495325.1 Steroidobacteraceae bacterium | reverse complement strand
CTCATCGACCGCGAAGCCGTGGTTCTGGCTCGTGATGTACACGCGTCCCGTCTCGAGGTCCTGCACCGGGTGATTCGCACCGTGATGGCCGAACTTCATCTTCACCGTGCGCGCGCCGCAGGCGAGGCCGAGAATCTGGTGTCCGAGGCAGATGCCGAACACTGGAATGTCCGTCGCGAGGAATTCGCGCACCGCCGCGATCGCGTAATCGCAGGGCTCAGGGTCGCCGGGGCCGTTGGAAAGAAAGATACCGTCCGGCGCGAGCGCAAGCGCCTCGCGCGCGCTCGTCTGCGCCGGCAGGACCGTCACCCGGCAGCCGTGGTCCGCGAGCATGCGCAGGATGTTGCGCTTGATGCCGTAATCATAGGCGACGACGTGCAGTCGCTGATGCGAGCGGATGAGCGGACGGTGCGCCTCCTGCCACAGCCCTCCCTCATTCCACTGAAACTGGCGCTTGACCGAGACCACTCGTGCGAGATCCATGCCCTTCAAGCCCGGGAACTTGCGGGCGAGGCGCACGGCGGCAGACTCATCGATGCCCTCGCCCGTCATGATGCAGCCGGCCTGCGCCCCGCCCTCGCGCAGGATGCGCGTGAGCTTGCGGGTATCGATGCCGGCGATCGCGACGAGCTTGCCGCGCTCGAGGAACGTGGCGAGCGATTCGCAGGCGCGCCAGCTGCTCGCAAGCGGCGGCAGGTCGCGGATGATCAGGCCCGCGGCGAAGATTTGCGCCGATTCCAGGTCTTCCGGCGTGCAGCCGGTGTTGCCGATGTGCGGGTAGGTGAGCGTGACGATCTGACGAGCGTAGGAGGGGTCGGTGAGAATCTCCTGGTAGCCCGTCAAGGCAGTATTGAAAACGACTTCGCCGGTGGTATTGCTCTCAGCGCCGATTGACTGCCCGCGGAAGATCGTGCCGTCCGCGAGCGCCAGCACCGCCGGTCCATTCACCCCAGGTTTCCCCTCGGGAAGCCTGCCGCGCAGGCTCCTCACTTCATCAGACTGCCGCCGATATGGGTGTCGTGCCGCCGTTCTTCAAGCACGCACCGCAGATGTACAAAGCGGGAGGAGTTCGACAGCCGAACATCCTCCCGCCTTGTATGGACTAACCCTTACGGATTACGGGCGAAATTCTACTGAGGATCCGGGCGGCCTGTCCATCGAACTTTCGACCTGCCGTGGGCTACTCTGCCTGCGGGATCGCCGCGCCCGGCAGCGGCCAAGTCATTGTTTCAGCAGGACATCCCTCATGGTGTAGCGTCCCGGTGGGTGACGCGCGAGCCACACCGCCGCATCGAGCGCCCCGCGCGCGAACACGCCGCGGTCGGTGGCCCGATGACCGAGCGTCACCTGCTCGCCGGAGCCTGCGAAGAGCACCGTGTGCTCCCCGACGAGGTCCCCGCCCCGCACGACCGCGAAACCGATCTCGCCCTCGCGACGTGCATGTCCTCCGGCCCGGTGCAGCACGACCGCAGGATCGAGCTCCACACCCCGGGATTCGGCGATGGCGTGGCCCAGAGCGAGCGCCGTGCCGGAAGGCGCATCGCGCTTGTGGCGGTGGTGCGCCTCGATGATCTCGACATCGAAATGCTCCGGCAGGGCCCGTGCGCATTGTCGCGCGAGCTCGACGAGCAGGGTGATGCCCAGACTCGTGTTCGGAGCGACGAGTAGCGCGATGTGCCGCGCCGCGCGCTCGAGCTCGTGCTGGACGTCGGCGCCGAGCCCGGTCGTGCCGATGAGCAGCGGCTTGCCCGCCGCCGTGCAGGCTGCGAGGTTCGCCGCCGTGGCGCGCGGAACCGAGAAGTCGAGGGCGACATCGCACGCGGCGACCGCGGCAGGCAAATCGCTGGTGAGCTCAATCCCGAGTGCGCCGAGACCCGCGATCTCCCCCATATCGCAACCGGTCAGCGCGCTCGCTGGCGAGACCACGCAGGCCTGGACAGTCACATCTGACCGCGCGCGCGAAGCGTGGACGAGCGACTGGCCCATTCGCCCGGCCGCGCCAATGAGCGCGAGTCGCAGCGCGCGATGCTCGCCCGATGTGTGGGTCGTCGTCATGCACTCCGGCCCGAGAAGAATCGCTTCACACCGTCGAGGAATCCCTTCTGCCGCGGCGCATGTCGGTGCGCGTCCTCGCCGTCGCCCTGGAGCGAGTCCTCGAGCTTGCGGATGAGCTCCCGCTGCTCCGCTGACAGGTGCACCGGCGTCTCGACCACGACTCGGCAGAACAGATCGCCGCGCGGTCCGCCGCGCACGGGCTTGACGCCCTTGTCACGCAGTCGAAACACGCGACCCGATTGCGTCTCCGCCGGAATCTTGATCGTCACGTCGCCGTCGAGCGTCGGCACGATGAGCGAACCGCCGAGCGCTGCGGTCGAGAAACTGATCGGGACCTCACACGAGAGATGCTCGCCGTCACGCTCGAAGATTGGATGGTCGCGGACATGAACCTCGACATACAGGTCGCCGGGCGGACCGCCATTGCGGCCGGCCTCCCCCTCGCCCGTCAGGCGGATCCGGTCCCCGGAGTCGACGCCCGCCGGCACCTTGACGGAGAGTTTCTTTCCGCGTCGGATGCGGCCCTGTCCGAGGCAGGTATCGCACGGATTGCGAACGATCGTGCCCACGCCCCGGCAGCGCGGGCAGGTCTGCTGCAGCTGAAAGAAGCCCTGCGAGATCCGCACCTGCCCGGTGCCTCCGCAAGTGTCGCACGTCGAGGGATTGGTGCCCTTCTGAGCGCCCGTGCCGTGGCACGTCTCGCATTCGTCGAGCTTGGCGATTTCGAGCTCAACCGTATGCCCGAAGACCGCCTGGTCAAGGTCGAGCTCGAGCTCGTAGCGCAGGTCCGCTCCGCGAAACACCTGCGAGCGGCCCCGGCGCGCGCTGCCGAAGATGTCCCCGAACACATCCCCGAAGATGTCGCTGAACGCATCCCCCGGCCCGAAACCGCCGCGCGCTCCGGCGCGCCCCGCCGCTTCGACCCCGGCGTGCCCGAACTGATCGTAGGCAGCCCGCTTCTGCGGGTCGGAGAGAACCTCGCAAGCCTCCTTCGCCTCCTTGAACCGCTCCTCCGCCTCCTTGTCGTTGGGATTGCGGTCGGGGTGATACTTCATCGCGAGCCGGCGATAGGCCTTCTTGATTTCCGCCTCGGTCGCGCTCTTCGGTAGGTCGAGAACCTTGTAATAGTCGCGCTTTGCCATGCCTGTTTGAATCATTCGCTCCTCATGCGCATGCCGCCGCCCCCTCACCCTCGTGGCACACTGGCACGGGGGTCAGGGGGTCGGCGGCATGGCGACTCCCGACTCTACGAGGCTTTGCGGTTCTTGTCCCGGACTTCTTCGAACTCAGCGTCGACCACATCGTCCGGCCCTGCGCCGGCAGCGCCCGTCCCCGCTCCGCCCGCGGCGCCTGGTCCGCCGGCTGCGCCTGAAGGCTCCGGGCCGCCCGCGCCGCCGCTCTGCGCGTAGGCGCGCTGTGCGATGGCCGCGGAAGCCTGCGCGAGCGCGTCCGCCTTCTTGTTGATCACGTCCTTGTCATCGCTCTTCAAGGCCGTGCGCAGATCGGATACCGCGGACTCGACGCGAGCCCGCTCCTCGCCGGAAACCTTGTCGCCGAGGTCCTTGAGGGACTTCTCGACGGCGTGGATCAGGCCATCGGCTTTGTTGCGCACCTCGACGAGCTCGCGGAAGCGTTTGTCCTCCTCCGCGTGCGCCTCGGCGTCGCGCACCATGCGCTTGATCTCCTCGTCGTTGAGGCCGCTCGAGGCCTTGATGACGATCTTCTGCTCCTTGCCGGTCGCTTTGTCCTTCGCCGAGACGTTGAGGATGCCGTTCGCATCGATGTCGAAGGACACCTCGATCTGCGGCATCCCGCGCGGAGCCGGGGGAATGTCGCTCAGGTCGAACTTGCCGAGCGACTTGTTGTCGGCAGCGCGGTCGCGCTCGCCCTGCAGAACGTGGATCGTCACAGCGGTCTGGCTGTCGTCCGCCGTCGAGAAGACCTGCGACGCCCGCGTAGGGATCGTGGTGTTCTTCTCGATGAGCTTGGTCATGATGCCGCCGAGCGTCTCGATCCCGAGCGAAAGCGGCGTCACGTCGAGCAGCAGAACGTCCTTCACGTCACCAGCGAGCACGCCCGCCTGGATCGCCGCGCCGACCGCGACCGCCTCGTCGGGGTTCACGTCCTTGCGCGGCTCCTTGCCGAAGAAATCCTTGACGTACTTCTGTACGAGCGGCATGCGTGTCTGACCGCCGACGAGGATGACCTCGGCCACCTCGCCCGCCGAAAGCCCTGCGTCCTTGAGCGCGATGCGGCAGGGCTCGATGGTCTTCTTCACCAGGTCCTCGACGAGCGATTCGAGCTTCGCCCGGGTGAGCTTGATGTTGAGATGCTTCGGGCCCGAGGCATCCGCCGTGATGTACGGCAGGTTGACATCGGTCTGCTGCGTCGAGGAGAGCTCGATCTTCGCCTTCTCGGCCGCCTCCTTCAGGCGCTGCATCGCAAGCGGGTCCTTGCGCACATCGACGCCGGACTCCTTGAGGAACTCCTCGCCAAGAAAGTTGATGATGCGCAGATCGAAGTCCTCTCCGCCGAGGAACGTGTCCCCGTTGGTCGAGAGCACCTCGAACTGCCGCTCGCCGTCGACCTCGGCGATCTCGATGATGGAGATATCGAAGGTGCCGCCGCCCAAGTCGTAGACCGCGATCTTGCGGTCCGCGCCCTGCTTATCGAGCCCGTAGGCGAGCGCCGCCGCCGTCGGCTCGTTGATGATGCGCTTGACCTCGAGGCCCGCGATGCGGCCGGCGTCCTTCGTCGCCTGGCGCTGCGAGTCGTTGAAATAGGCGGGCACGGTGATGACCGCCTCGGTGACCGTCTCGCCGAGATAGTCCTCGGCGGTCTTCTTCATCTTCATCAGCACGCGCGCGGAAATCTCGGGCGGTGCCATGCGCTTGCCCTGCGCCTCGACCCAGGCGTCCCCGTTGTCGGCGCGCACGATCTTGTAGGGCACCATCTTGATGTCCCGCTGGACCACCTCGTCCTGGAATTTGCGCCCGATGAGGCGCTTCACCGCGAAGAAGGTGTTCTGGGGATTGGTGACGGCCTGGCGTTTGGCGGGCTGACCCACGATGACTTCGTTGTCCTTCGTGAACGCCACGATCGACGGCGTCGTGCGGTCACCCTCGCTGTTCTCGATCACCCGGGGCTTGCCGCCCTCCATGATGGCGACGCACGAGTTGGTCGTGCCGAGGTCGATGCCGATGATTTTGCTCATGAGATCAGTTTCGCTCCTAGCGGGCGGCGGACGGCGAGGCCTTG
>DASXNC010000193.1:0-2699 GCA_036495325.1 Steroidobacteraceae bacterium | reverse complement strand
CCGCGTCGGGCTGCACAACCGCGCCTATAGCCGGCTTCGTGCTGAAACGGCGCTCGGCTCGCAGATGGCCTGCAACGCCATTTACACCGTCTGCAAAGCATACAAAGCCTTAGGCACGCCTGATGTTGGGAATGTAGGTCGAGAGATCCACGTTCTACAATAAAGCCTGCGACTTCAGTCGCGGGTTGTTTACCGGGCATCCTCGTTCGCGAACTGGCGCAGAGGAAGATTACCGACACTATTCTCGCACGCTGTTCGAGAGCTCGCGCCAACCCGGCCCCGCGGGGTCGTAGAGCGCGGCGCGTACCGGCTCGGGCCCGAGCGCAAGCGCGAGCGGCACCACACGTTCGACCCACGCGCGTTCGAGTGCAGCGGCCGCCGCACCGTCCGGGGCGAAGCGGATGAGCCAGCGCACGCCTGCCCCATCGATGAATGTGCGATCGACCGTCATGCTCGCGAGGCGCCCCTCCTGCAGCCCCGAAAGCCGACATGGGCTCTCGATGCGCGCGTGCGCCGGCGAGAAGACCCAGTGGAGCTTCGGGTCCGAGAGGCAGCCCTCGAGCATCGCGATTGCCCGCTGTGCGCCCTCCTTGAGCGCCTCGCCTTCGAGCCCGAGCCGTCCCAGACGTTCGCGCAATGCTCGCGCCAGCGGCGCGCTGCCGGACGGCGGGAGACGACCGGTGCGCGCGCTGCGCCGCAGCTGATCGCACACAATCCGGGCGGCGGCTTGCGCGGGCTGAATCGCGTTCCCATCGAGGCCACCGAGCAGCACGAATCCCCGCTCCTCCTCGGTCTCGAGCGAGCGCTCCTCGAGCGCGGATGTCAGGAAATGCGGTCGCGGCCCATCCGGCAACGACGGCATTCGCCAGTCCGCGGCGAGGCGAGTGAGTGATGCGCGCGCGGACAACCGGACGGCTTCAGTCCCGGTCGGATGCACGGCGCGGGCCGCTGCCTCCAAAAAGCGATCCGCGATCCCAGGCCACAACGCGGCGAGCAGTGTGCCCTCCGCGGGCGCCGCCGCCATCGCACCCGCGCTACTCTGCGGCGGCTCGGCGAAGAGGTGCAGTTGCGAGCGGGCGCGCGTCGCGGCGACGTACAGGAGCCGGATGCGCTCGTTCGCGGCGCGCTGCGCGGTGAGCGCTTTCAAATATTCTCCGAGCCGATCCTCTCCGCGTCGCCACGGCGGCGGAATTGCGGCCATCAGCAGATCGGTCCCCGCCGGCTCGCGCGGCAGCTCGAGCCAGCGCAGCAGCGGCTCGGCGCTCGCACGCAGCCTGCGCCCGAGAGCCGGCACGATCACCGTATCGAACTCGAGCCCCTTCGCACGGTGGATCGTCATGATCTCAACCGCGGCTGAGGTCTTCGCATCTGCCGGCGCATTGAGCGTCTCGAGCCGCTCGGCAAGTTCGAGTGGTCCCGTCCACGCTGGCTCGCTCGACCATTCGGCGAGCCGACCGAGAAAGGCCTGCGCTCGAGGGAGATCAGCCTCGTCGCGGCAGGCCGCGGGGCCGCCAAGTGCGAGCCAGGCAGCCTCGACCCAGGAGGCGAGATCGAGGCGGTCGCGCCGCTCGAGCGCGTGCGCCAGCACGTCCCGCGTGCGCTCGAGGCGGGCGCGCGCCTCGGTGGGCAGCAGCGCCACTCGCCGCTCATCATGAATCGCTTCCCAGACAGTGCGCTCCGGCGCTCCCTCGAGGAGCGCGCTGAGCTCGACGAGCGTCAGTCCGCACCACGGCGCCCGCAGTACGGCGAGCCACGCAGTCCGATCGGCCAGATGATCGAGCGCACGGGCGAGCGCCTCGAGATCTCGCACGACGGGCAGCTCGCCGAGTGGCACGAGATCAACGCCCGTGACCGGAATTCCAGCTGTCTCGAGCGCTGCAGTGATCGGTGCCGCGTGCGCGCGGGCGGCGACGAGAACGGCGATGCTCGCGAACGGCTCGCGTGTGCGCAAACGACGGATCAGAGCGAGGATCGCCTGCACTTCCGCTTCGCGGTCGCCCGGGGTCGTGGGATGCAGGAACACGGGTCCCTCGCGAGTCTCGGTACGCGCCTCGGGCTCATCTACGCGGCCCGCAGTGGAAGGACGGTATTGCACCGCGCTCGTGCGCGGATCGTCGCGTACAGGGAAGCATCGCGGGAACACTTCGTTGAGCCACGCCACTAGCGCGGGTTGTGCGCGAAAGTTGCGCGTCAACGCGAGCGGCTCCAGGGTGAGCTTCCCGACCCCGTGCGTGGCTGCACGGAGGAACAGCCCCACCTCCGCTTCGCGGAATTGATAGATCGACTGCATGGGATCGCCGACCGCGAAAACCGTGCGGCCATCTCCCTCTTCCCAGCCGGCGGTGAGAGCCTCGAGCAGTCGCACCTGCTCGATCGAGGTGTCCTGGAACTCGTCCACCAGGATGTGCCGGATATCGGCGCCGAGCTCGAGCGCGAGATCGCTCGGTGCGCCCTCCTCCGCAAGCGCCTGCCGGGTGGCCGCCGCCACTTCGACGAAATCGACACGCCGGCTCTCGGTGAAAACCACGGAAAGCTCGCTCGCCGCGAGCTGCAGCACACGCGCGAGCGATGTGAGCGCGGCGGCATCCTCCGCAGAGAGCGTAGGGTCGGGAAGCGAAGCGAGCTCACGGAGCCACTCGCGGGCCTCGGAGCGAGCGAGGTCCCCGATCCAGTCGAGCGCACGCGCCTTCAACGCTTTC
>DASXNC010000192.1:0-2115 GCA_036495325.1 Steroidobacteraceae bacterium | reverse complement strand
CGCGATCGCCAATGTTTCTCCTGCTCCGGACTGGGAAGGCGTCTCGCTGTTGAGCGCTGCGCGTGCAAGTGCATCGTCGACGATTCGACACGACGCATTCAGCATGAACTTCGAGGAGAATCCCCGGCGAGCCGCCCTCACGAGAGGTTCTGTGGCCGTCATAGAGGGGGACTGGAAGCTCATCCATTATGTAGGCGCCCCCCACTACACGCTCATGCCGGCGCTCCACGATGAGCTCTATGATCTTGCCAGCGATCCCGGCGAGCGCGCCAACGTCGCCAGGGAGCATCCACAGGAGGTGACGCATCTGCTCCACTTGATCGATGAACAGCTCGCGCGGCATGGCGGCCCATTGAGTTGAGTGCGCACGCGGATCCGCTCTTCGGCGCCCGAGCGCTCGCGGACTGGGTACGGGCCGGCGGCCGCCGGCAGCGAGCGCCCATCGGCTACTCGCTGCGGTGCACCTGGCACGCGCATTGGTTCGAGCTCAACTGGCGCACGCAGGTCGCCCGGCTTGCGAGCTCGGTTCTGCCGGAGGACCCGGTCTTTATCTTCGGCCTTTGGCGCTCGGGCACAACCGTTCTTCACGAACTCATGAATGCGTGCGGCGGCTGGATGACGCCCCAGACATGGCAATGCTTCAATCCCTCGACCTGCTTTCTCACCGGCCCCCCGCGCAGTGTCCGCAGCGTCAAGCGGCCGATGGATGAGGGACGGATCGCGACGCAAGGTCCGCAAGAGGACGAATTCGCCGTGCTCCTGCTCGGTGAGCCCTCGGTATATCGCGGACTCATCGACCCACGCCGCCTCGTCGAATGCGGAGAGCTTCTCTGGGCCTGCAACCAGGGCTCGATGAGCCGCTGGCGGGACTTCCTGCGCGGCGTTTCGCAAGCGGGCGCAGACCGTCTGCTACTCAAATCGCCCTCTCACACTTTTCGCCTGCCGCTCATCCGGCAGGTGTTCCCCCGTGCGCACTTCGTCTGGATCGGGAGAAATCCAGGTGAGGTATTGGCATCGAATTTCAGAATGTGGCGCTCGATGATGAGCACCTATGCGCTCTGGGAGTGTCCCGCTGACGAGCTCGAGCGATTCCTGCGCGCGGCCTTCGACGCCTGCTCGGCTACGCTCGAAGGATGTGTGGCCGAGATGCCGCGGGAGCGCATGCTCTGGGTCGATTACGATGCGTTACAGTCGGACCCGGGCCCCGTTTTGGGGCAGGTTCTGCGATTCGTCGGCGCGCCCGCCGCGGCCGACCCGCGCGTGCTTCAATCGACTGTTCAGTCTGCCGTCGCCGCCGTACCCGTCCATCGCGGAACGAGGTCTGAGCTGCCGAATGAAGCGGGGCTCGCGAGGCTCGATCGAGTCATGCGGGCTGCGAGGGATAGGTTCGGCGCACGCTGACGACATTGGGTATGGGTCTTGCAACCCGCTCTGTTATGATTCTTGGACCCGAACAGCCCGCTTCGGACGAGTGGGTCGCGAATCTGCGACGTTGGGGAACTTCGAGGCGCGAATTCGGTTCGCAACTCATATGAAACGCATACACCTCATCGAACTAGCGGCCGTTACGGCTCTGCTCGCGTGCACGCCGCTTCAGTCTGCTTTCGCCTACGTCGACCCCAACTCCGCCGGCTGGCTGTACCAGCTCATTTTCCCGTTGCTCATCGCAATCGGCTCCGTCTTCGCGGCCCTGCGGCGCGTGATCGCGCGCGCGTGGTCGCGGCTTGCGACGGTCGTCGTCGCGGCGGTGCGCGGTGACCGCGGTGAGCGCCGCGAACGCGCAGACGGATGAGTGAGCTGCGCGCCGGACGCGCGCGCTGAGCGAGATGTCGATGGAACGAGGAGCCTTCCTCACCGACGCCGGCGCGTGGCAGATCGCTGCGCTGCCCGCCCTCGCGGTGCTCGGCATCGCATTGCCCCTCACCTTCGCGACCCACGCGGAGCCGTTTCTCTTCGAGTTTCGCGCAATCGACTTGCTCCCGATCTACGCGACGGCGTGGCTCGTTCTCGCCGCCGTTGCGCTGCCCGTCTGGATCATCCTGACACTCGCCCTGGCGGGCCTGGAGGCACCGCGGCGCGCGCCTTTCCCGTCGATCGCCCGCGGAGCGCGCGTCG
>DASXNC010000191.1:0-2023 GCA_036495325.1 Steroidobacteraceae bacterium | reverse complement strand
CTACGTCGCCCGTCCCGCTGGAGCTCATCGAGAATCCGTGCATCGGTGCGGTCGAGGCGCATGGTGATAATCAGCGAGAAAGTATCCTGAAATGGAGGATATCACTAATCTGTGCCGCTGTTGCGCGCTGATTTGATCATTTTCACTCCGGGGGGAGGGCTACCCTTGGGGAGTGAGTTCCGCGGTTCGACACGCCCGGCTGACGCTGCCGACGGCACCCCCGGTCGACTGGCCGCGCGTGCTGCTCACCGCGTTTCGTTCGCGGGCGCTCGATGACCTCGAAGAGAGCCGGCTCTATCCGCAGCGCGAGGTCCTCTATCAGTTTTCAGCGCGCGGCCACGAGCTCACGCAGGTGCTGCTCGCGCACGAGCTCACCGGCCCGCGCGATGCCGTTGCCTGCTACTACCGATCGCGTCCGCTCGTTCTCGCGCTCGGACTCTCCCTCGATGACGCGCTCGCCTCGAGCATGATGCGCGCAGGCAGCTTGAGCGAGGGCCGCGACATCGGCGTCATTTTCAATCTGCCGCGGTTGGATGGTCCCTGCGTGCTCCCGGGGTGCGGCGGCGTCGGGACGCAGTACACGCCAGCGGTGGGCTGGGCCCAATCGATCGTGTACCGCACGCGCGTGCTGAAGGACGCCCGATTCGCGGGCTGCATCGCCGTCGCGAACGGAGGCGACGCCTCGGTCGCGACGAACGGCTTCTGGTCGGCACTCAACATCGCGACGACTCAGCGGCTGCCACTCCTTTTCTATATCGAGGACAACGGCTACGGCATCTCGGTGCGTTCCGAGCTGCAAACGCCTGGGGGCAACATCGCCGCGAATCTGTCCTCGTTCGGCGGGCTCGCGATCGTCGATGCGGATGGCTCCGATCCGTTCGCCGCCGCAGCCGCCGTCCGGCAGGCCGTCGCGACGGTACGCCGCGGCGCGGGCCCTGCGCTGCTCCATGTGACAGTGCCGCGCCTGAGCGGCCACTCCGGCCAGGACACTCAAGCGTACAAATCGCCAGAGGTGCTCGCAGACGAGCGCGATCGCGATCCGCTTCGCCAGCTTCACCAGCAACTCGTGCCGGCGCTGATGAGTGAGGAGACATGGAACCGGCTCGAGATGCAGGCTCGGAGCGATGTGCTCGAAGCGCTCGAACGGGTCGCGCAGCGATCGACGCCCGAGCCGAGCCGGGCGACGCGCTTCGTCTTCAGTGAACGGCGCGCGGACGGCGAGCTCGATCTGCAGCGCCAAGGTGGGACCCGTCCCGAGGGGATCGAGCCGCCTGAGGGGGCTGCGATCGCGGTGAGCGAAGGCCCGCGCATCAACATGATGACTGCGATCCGCCGCACGCTCGAGCACGAGCTCAGTGAGAATCCGCGCGTCGTGGTGTTCGGCGAAGACGTGGGGCGCAAGGGCGGCGTGCATGCGGCGACGCTGGGGTTGCAGGAGAAATTCGGCGCCGATCGGGTTTTCGATACCAGCCTCTCCGAGGAGGGCATCATCGGACGGGCGGTCGGCATGGCGCTCGCGGGACTCGTCCCGGTGCCGGAGATCCAATTCCGCAAATACGCCGATCCGGCCACCGAGCAGTTGAACGACTGCGGCACTATGCGCTGGCGCACGGCGAACCGCTTCGCTGCGCCGATGGTCGTGAGGATGCCGGGCGGATTCGGACCGAAGTGCGGGGACCCGTGGCACAGCCAGAGCAACGAGGTGCAGTTCGCACACGCGGTGGGCTGGCGCGTCGCCATGCCGTCGAACGCTGCGGACGCGGTCGGACTCCTGCGCTCCGCGTTGCGTGGCAATGACCCCACGCTCTTCTTCGAGCATCGCGCGCTGCTCGATGGCGCCTCGGCACGTCGTTCGTACCCAGGAGACGATTTCGTCGTGCCGTTCGGCCGGGCGAGCATCGTTCGTGAGGGAGGACAGCTGACCCTCGTCGCGTGGGGTGCGATGGTTGAGCGGTGCGAGGCGGCGGCGCGAGAGTCCTCGGTCGAAGTCGAGCTCATCGATCTGCGGACGCTCGTGCCCTGG
>DASXNC010000190.1:0-5729 GCA_036495325.1 Steroidobacteraceae bacterium | reverse complement strand
TACGGGCGCGCGGCGCGGCTGAGCGCCCAAGGGTATCACGGACAGTTGAACAGGCTGATCTCGTTCGGCATACCGAGTCTGACGACCAAGTCGAGTCAGGCCGCGGCGCCGATTAGCACCGGACAGTCGTGCCTCTTTTGGCGCATGCCGAGCGGCTCGGGGCCGCGCGCCCGCAGCCGCCTCAAGCGCGATGCGAACGATGCTGGTGATCGAAAGCGGCGAGGTCGTCGATCAGCTGGATGAGCTGCTCGTGTCCGCCCGCCTTGCCGACATCGGTGGAGTAGTTGCCCCCGACGGCGACGAAGGGCACACCCTCCACATGATATCGATCGGTGATCTCCTGGGCGTGCTGCAGCTCCGCCTTCACGCCGAATGAGTTGTAGGCCGTCGAGAAGGCCTTGGGGTCGATCCCCACCGATTTTGCCCAGTCGAGCTGCTTGCTGAACGTATCCTGCTCGTCCGTGCCGATCAGCGGATTGTTTTCCTGGTGAATGGTGTCGAATGCCTTTTCCACCAGATCGTCCCGGTGCAACACCTCGAGCGTGTAGTAGAGCTGTGCGTGCAGCCGGTGCACCGGCCCCCACATCACGGGCACTCGCACGAAATCGACGTAGCTCGGCTTGTTCTTGAGCCAGTTGCGGAGGTACGGCTCGAGCGCGTAGCAGTGCGGGCAGCCGAGCCAGAACACCTCGAGTACCTCAATCTTTCCACGCGGCGCAACCGTCGGCTGCGCCGGAACGATCGGGTCGTAATTGACGCCGGTCTTCCAGTGTCCGCCGGGAACCGAGTCACCGGTCGCAGCGGCGGCGCCGACGCTCGCCGCGGCGAGCAGAATGACGAGCAGGGTCGGGCGAAATCTCGAATGACGCATGTGCTACCTCACCGCATACCCTGAACATACGATCCTACGTTGCGCATGTCTTGCGGCGTGAGGAGCTTCGCGATAGTGCTCATCATCTCGCCGTTGCGGCTCTGCGGCTTGTCGGGACCCGCCCCGGAGTAGCGTGCCCCGCTCGCGAAATCCTGCAGCTGCTTGATCAGGTACTCGGCGTGCTGCGCGCGCAGCCCCGGATATCCCGAGGCGAGATTGCCGCGGCCGACCGGGCCGTGACAGGCGATGCACGCGGGGATGCTGCGCGAGGGGTCACCCGTTCTGTACAGCTGCTCGCCCGCCTTCCAGTACGAGGGGTCCGCCTCGGCGCCGACCGGTGTCTGGTCCTCATAAAAGACCGCGATATTGTCGATGTCTTTGTCAGAGAGCACCGTCGCCATCGGCATCATCACGGGATTCATGCGTACGCCGGCCTTGAACAGATGCAACTGCTCGGCGGTGTACACGGCATTCTGCCCGGCGAGGCGTGGCCACTGCGGATTGGTGCTGTTGCCGTTGGGGCCGTGACACGCCGTGCACGTGCCGACTTTCGTGGCGCCGGCCTCGGCCGTGCCATCGCCGTACGGATAGAGCGTGAGAGTTGGCGCGGCGGACCAGGCGACGGCAGCCGCCAGAGCGAGGCCGATCGCGGCCGCCGTGGCGCAAGCGAACCGCCGAGCGGCGCGCCCTCCGATGCTTTCTTTCAAGGTGCGTGGTCCTCTTAAGCCCGTAACGCGAAGGCCGCGAATTGTACACTAGGGTTTTCCGTAACCGGGATGCTGCGGTGGCCGGCTTCACGCACGCGCGATTTCTACTGAGCGTTGCATCGCTCGCGCAGTTCCCGCCCGACCACGGTGCGGAGGTTGCCTTCGCCGGCCGCTCGAACGCCGGCAAGTCGAGCGCGCTCAACGCAATCCTCGGGCGTCGTGCTCTCGCGCGTACGGGGAAGACCCCCGGCCGCACGCGACTGCTCAACTATTTCGAACTCGGCGACGAACGGCGCATCGTCGATTTGCCGGGGTATGGCTACGCGCGAGTGTCCGAACACGAGCGCCTCGGATGGGAACCGCTGCTCGCGCGATTGCGTGTCAGACGCTCGCTGCGGGGTCTCTTTCTCATCGTCGATGCTCGCCGCGAAGTGGCTGCCCTCGATCTCGCCCTCATGGACTGGGCCAATCGCGCCTCCGTGCACGTGCTGCTCACGAAGGCCGACAAGCTGAAGCGGGGCGAGGCCGCTCGTTCTTTGAGGGCTGCGCAAGGTGCTCTTGCCGAGCACACGTGGGATTCGTGAGTGGGCGGTGAGACCCCCTCCGTGCAGCTATTCTCGGCGGTGACCCGGGAAGGCGTGGACGCCGCTCAGCGCATGCTGCTCGAATGGCTCGGAGGCGAAGCCGCCGACGGCTCCGCTTCAAGAGCACATAAAAAAACCCCGGGGACCTCAAGCGAGGCCACCGGGGCAGACTAACCCGGCACAGGTCTCATGAACCGGGTCTTACCCGCTCAGGGAGGGAAGCGGGGAGTGCTGGAGGCACTCGGTAAATTAGACGGCCGGCTGCCGGGTAAGTTCCGCCGGGCCTTCCAAAATAATCCCATCTGAAATCAAAGAGTTAGTCCTAAGGCTGTAGCTTCGGCGCCACACGGCCTACCGCGAGCTGCTGCGGTGCAATGAAGCCTTCGGGGGCGCTAAGGGCGTTCCGCTCTCTCTGAGGCTCAATGTGCCTGGTCCCAATTGGCGCCGACCCCAATCTCGATTCGCAGCGGCACGGACAGCTCGGCTGCGCCGGTCATGCGATCGCGAACGACGCTCGTGACGCTCTCGACGGCGTCGTCGGCCACCTCGAGCACCAGCTCGTCATGAACCTGCATGATGAGGCGCGCGGGTGCATCCTCGCGGACGCACCAGGTGTCGACGGCAATCATGGCGCGCTTGATGATGTCCGCGGCGGTGCCCTGCATCGGAGCATTGATGGCACTGCGCTCCGCATACTGCTGCAGTGAGCGATTGCCGGAGCGTATGTCGGGCAGGTAGAGCCGGCGCCCGTAGACCGTCTCGACGTGGCCGGTCTCACGCGCCCGCGCGCGTGTCTCGTCCATGTAGCGCTTCACCCCGGGATAACGTGCGAAGTAGCGCTCCACGTACTGCTGCGCCGAGGCACGGTCGATCCCGAGCTGGCGCGCCAGCCCGAACGGGGACATGCCGTAGATCAGGCCGAAGTTGATTGTCTTTGCGAGCCGACGCTGGTCGGCGCTCACCGCCTCGAGCGACACGCCGAAGATCTCGGCGGCCGTCGCCTGATGCACGTCGCGATCCTCCGCGAACGCTCGGAGGAGGCCTTCATCACCCGACAGATGCGCCATGATCCGGAGCTCGATCTGCGAGTAATCGGCGGCGAGCAGTCGGTAGCCGGGTGGCGCGACGAATGCCTGGCGAATGCGGCGTCCCTCGGGCGTACGGATCGGGATGTTCTGAAGATTGGGATCGGAGGAGGAAAGCCGCCCGGTCTGTGCGACCGCCTGGTGATACGAGGTGTGTACACGGCCCGTGCGCTCGTTGATCTGCTCGGGCAGGCGGTCGGTGTATGTCGATTTGAGCTTTGCGAGAGCCCGGTAGTCGAGCACAATCCGCGGCAGCGGGTAGGCGGCCGCGAGCTCCTCGAGCACATCCTCGGCCGTCGAAGGCTGGCCGGTCGGGGTCTTGCGGAGCACCGGTAGCGCGAGCTTGTCGTAGAGGATCTGCTGCAGCTGCTTCGGGGACTCGATGTTGAATTCGTAGCCGGCGGCGCGATGCGCCTCGCCGGTGAGCTCGGTGAGCCGCGCGGCGATCTCCGCGCTCTGCGTCTTGAGCCGCGCGCGATCGATCAGGACGCCGCGGCGCTCCATGCGGTAGAGCACCGGGACGAGCGGCTGCTCGAGCTCTTCGTAGAGGGCCTGAAGCTTCGGCGTGGCCTCGATCTGGGGCCAGAGCGCGCGGTGCAGGCGCATCGTCACGTCTGCATCCTCCGCCGAGTACTCGGCCGCGCGCTCGACCGGCACCTGGTTGAACGCGAGCTGCTTCGCGCCGCGTCCGGCCACGTCCTCGAGTTTGATGGTCGTCATGCCGAGGTATCGAGCCGCCGTCTGCTCCATGTCGTGGCGCGTCGCCACGCTGTTCAGCACGTAGGACTCGAGCATCGAGTCATAGCGGAGGCCGGCGAGGCGGATGTCGTGGTTCGCAAGGACGTGAGCGTCGAATTTGAGATGGTGGCCGAGCTTGCCCCGCTCGGGCGTCTCGAGTAGCGCCTTGAGCGCCGCGAGCACACGCTCGCGATCGAGTTGCTGGGGCGCGCCCGTATAGTCGTGCCTGAGCGGGATGTAGGCCGCCGCGCCGGGCTCGATACAGAACGAGACGCCGACGATCTCGGCGCGCATATAGTCGAGGCTCGTCGCCTCGACGTCGAACGCGAAGATCTCCGCCTTGCGCAGCTGCTCGACCCAGCGCATAAGCTGGGGCCCTTCATAGACTGTCTCGTAGTGGCGCTCCACGGCGCGTGCAGCGTCGGTGCCGCCCACGTCTGCCGTGCCCGCCACACTCGCCGTGCCGTCCGCAACCGGCGCGCTCGACGCCTCCGGCGCACCGGCCGCCGTGGCAGCCGTCGGGGCCGCAGTCCCGCCCGATTCGGTGGGACCCGCGGCGCCATCGAGCTGGCGCAGGAGCGCGCGGAACTCGTAGCGCGTGTACAGCTCCCGAAGCCGTGCCGCATCGGGCGGCGAGGGCCTCAGCTCTTCGAGCGTGAGGGACAAGTCGAGATCGGTGTGCAGCATTGCGAGCTTGCGCGACAGCTCGAGTGCTGTGAGGCTCGAGCGCAGGTTCTCCCCGACCTTGCCCTCGATCTCCTCGGCGTGAGCGACGAGGCCATCGAGGGTTTGATAGCGGGCGAGCCACTTCGCCGCGGTCTTCGGTCCTACCTTCGCGACTCCCGGAATGTTGTCGACGGAATCGCCGACGAGCGCGAGATAGTCGACGATTTGCTCCGGATAGACGTCGAACTTGGCCTTGACGCCTGCCCGATCGAGCGTCGTGTTCGACATGGTGTTGACCACCGTGATCGCATCGCCCACGAGCTGCGCCATGTCCTTGTCGATCGTCGAGATGACCACGCGGCACCCCGAACGGGCCGCGCGGCACGCAAGGGTGCCGATCACATCATCCGCCTCGACCCCCTCGAGCCGGATGAGCGGCAGGCCGAGCGCCCGAACCAGGGCGTAGAGCGGCTCGATCTGGGCGCGCAGGTCATCGGGCATCGGCGGACGGTGCGCCTTGTACTGCTCGAATAGATCGTCGCGAAACGTGCGCCCCGGCGCATCGAACACCACCGCGATGTGATCGGGCCTCTGCTCCCGCAGAAACTTGAGCAGCATGTTCACCACGCCGTACACGGCGCCCGTCGGCTCCCCGCGTGAATTCGCGAGCGGCGGGAGCGCATGAAACGCGCGATACAGGTAGGAGGAGCCGTCGACGAGGACGAGTGTAGTGGCCATGAAGGGCGGGTCGGACGCGGGAGGCGGAGCGCGGCCGGAATTATAGCGAACGACTCTGCTGCGTCGCAGCGGCGCGCTCCGACTGTCAACGCGGCCCCCACTGCTGCGCTATGGAGCTCCATGCGAGCATCGATCGCATCGACTATCGCGGCGAATCGCTACGGCCTCGGGGCACGCCCGGGCGATCTCACCATCATCGGAACCGACCCGCGAGGTTGGCTGCTCGGGCAGCTCGCCGGTGGGCCACCCCGGCTCAGCACGCCCGGTCTCCGAAGCTCCGCGGACATCCTCGCCGATGCGCTCGCGATCCGTCGCGCGCGCCGGGACTTGGAGCGCGCGG
>DASXNC010000189.1:0-3774 GCA_036495325.1 Steroidobacteraceae bacterium | reverse complement strand
GAGTCTTGAGCAGTCTGTCGCGAGCTGAAGCGTGCTGATGATCTCACCGCGCACTCGGTGCGCGCGGACGTGCACGTGCGATTCGCCTCCCGCGCGACCCGAGCGTCCTGTATAATTTACAGCCATGCTTCAACGAATCGGTGATGCGATTTCGAGCCGCAAATGGCTCACTTACACGCTGTTTGGTGCGCTCGCCATCATTTTCGCCGCTTGGGGCGCATACGGTATTGCGACGGTGAATTTCGGCACCGGCAACAACGCCGCGCGGGTGAATGGTGCCGTCATTCCATACGAGCAGGTGCGCAACGCCTGGCTCCAGCAGCAGTCGCAATGGCAGCAGCGCTTCGGTGGCGATATGCCGGCCGCCGTGAAGTCCGAGCTCGAGAATCAGCTGCTCGAGCAGTTCATCCGGACGACGCTCATGGCGGAGCACACGCGCAAGCTCGGCTACCGCGTGAGCGATCAGGATTTGACGGAGGCGGTTCGGCAGGAGCCTGCGTTCCAGCTCGACGGCAAGTACTCGCCCGAGGTTGCGAAGTTGCGCCTGCAACAGGCGGGCATCAGCGAGCAAGCCTACGCGGACGACCTGCGCCAGTCGCTGCGCGCCGAGCAGCTCGATGTCGGTATCCGCGAGTCCGAGTTCGTCACGCCGCAGGAAGCCGAGCGCATGCGCGAGCTGCGCAATGAGGAACGCGAGGTCGAGTATGCGGTGCTGCCAGCGGAGAAGTTCGCGAGCACCGCGCCGGTCGACGACAAGGCGGTCGAGGCTTACTACGAGGCGCACAAAGCCGATTTCATGGCACCCGAGTACGTGCGGCTGCAGTACGCGCAGCTCAATGTCTCGCAGGTGTCCTCGCAGGTGCAGGTGACGGATGCGGACCTGCACGATTACTACGACAAGCACAAGGACCGGTATGTTTTGCCCGAGCGGCGTCGGCCGCGGCACATCCTCGTCGCGGTGAGCGACAAGCGCAACGATACGGCCGCGCTCGCGCGCGCAAACGAGGTGCTCGCAAAGCTCAAGTCGGGTGGAAACTTCGAGGCGCTCGCTAAGGAATACTCCGATGACCCTGGCTCGGCTTCGCAGGGCGGGGATCTCGGCTGGTCCGAGCGCAGCGCGCTCTCGGCCGAGCCACCGTTCGCCGACGCGGTGTTCGCCATGAAGACCGGTGAGATCCGCGGCCCGGTGAAGACTCAGTTCGGATACCACATCATCCAGCTCGAGGGTATCCAGCCGGGTCAGACGAAAACCTTCGAGCAGGCGCGCGCCGAGATCGAGCAGCAGGTTCGCCATGACAAGGCGCTCGATCGGTTCGGCGACATCCAGGAGCAGATCCAGCAGCAGCTCGACAACGGCAGCCCGACGATCGAGGGGCTCGCCAAGCAGTTCGGCATGCAGACCGGCGAGGTGCCGCAGTTCACCCGAAGCGCCGGCGGCGGGGCGATCGGCAATTCACACGAGCTGCAGAGCACGGTCTTCGGCGACTCGGTGCTCTCCGAGCATCGCATCGGCGGCCCCGTGCTGGTCAACAACGACCGGCTGGTGCTCGTGAAGGCGCTCGACCACCACTCCGCGGCACCCAAGCCGGTCGCTCAAGTGCACGACACGATCGTCGCCGCCATGCGCAAGGACCGGGACAACGCAGCCGCGCTTGCCGCAGCGCAGGGCGCGGCGCAAAAGCTCGAATCCGGCGTTGCATTCGACGACGTCGCGCGCGATCTCGGTGTGAAGGCCGAGCCGCCGCACTACATCGGTCGCACCGATCCGTCGGTCCCGGCGGATCTTCGCGACGAGATCTTCGCGAGCCCGAAGCCGCAGAATGGCAAACCGGTGTTCCGAACGCTGCCGCTCGCCAAAGGCGGTGCAGCGGTCATCGGGGTTACCGGCGTGAAGATCGATACGGCGCCGATGAATCCGCAGGAGGCTGCAGGCTCGCGACGCGAGCAGGCCGATCGCTACGGGACCGAGGCGGCGAACGGCTACCTCGCGCAGCTGCGCGCGACGGCGAATGTCCAGAAGAACCTGCAGGTATTCGAGCAATAAGCGGCGGCAGGCGTTCGAGGGCCACGCCCGCAAGTTCTACCGCTGCGCGGGCGCACTCGCGGGCCGTGCGGTCTGCCCTGCGACGCGCTGCCTGCGCACTGGGCCGCCGTGCCGTGCGAGCTCGGCATCGATCAGCTCGCGCAGACGCTGTACCACGGCGGGCTGCTCCACGGCTCGGTTCACCTGCTCGCCGGGGTCTGCGGCGAGATCGTAGAGCTCATCCTGCAGCGCCGGCATCTTCGGATAGTGCAGCGCGCCCATGTAATGCACGAGCTTCCACTTGCCGTCGATCACGGCGACCGATCCCGTCTTGAGCGCCGCAAGCCGCGGGTTCTGCTCGAAGCTCATGCTGAAGATCGGAGGCGCAGCACTGATGCCGGCAACGGTTCGGCTCTCCGCCTCCTCGGCAGAGCACTCGCCGAGGAGTGAGCGTCCCTCCCAGTCCGCCGGGCTCGAGAGGCCCGCGATCTCCGCGAGCGTCGGGGCGATATCGACTTGCTCCGCGAGAACCTCGCTCCGCCTCCCGACGCTCTGGCTCGGGAGCTTCACGATGAGCGGCACGTGAATGATCTCGTCGTAGAGGCCGGGACCTGTGTGCGCGCCATATCCGTGCGCGAAGCTCTCGCCGTGATCAGCGGTGACGACGACCACGGTATTCGGGCCGAGGAGTGCCTGGGCTTGGCGCAGGAAGTCGCCGGCGTAATGGTCGACGTAGGCGACCGATTCGTCGTAGCGCGCCTCGAGCGTGTGGACACGCTCGGCCGGCAGGTCGGATTCGAGCCATCCCCAGCTCGGCTGCGTGTGCGCCGCGTCGCGCGCCTTCGGCGAGGCGTCGAATCGTCCGAGCCACGGCGCGGGCGCGGCATATGGAGAATGCGGCGGAAAGAGGTGCACCCAAAGGAAAATCGGCTTGTCGCGATCGGCACCGGCCAGCCACGCAAGCGCCGGATCGATCGCGAGGCGCGGATCGTATTCGAGATTGCCTCGCGGGCCGCGCAGCACGTCGACCAAATGATCGAGCTCGGCGACGGGCGGTACCTCCGAGGCGGCGCAGATGAATCTCAGATACCGGGAGAGGCCATCCGTGCAGAACGTGAGCTCGTCTGTGCGGTCGGTGCGGGAGAATTGAAAATAGCCGCCGAAGCCCTGCGCCGCTCCGCCCGCGTGTGCGTTGGTCGATACATACCCGAGCCGATAGCCGCTTCTGCTCAAGAGCGCGGGGAGGGATGAACGGCGCGTGGGGTCGAGAGCCCAGACAGGCAGCTGCAGCGCACGATGCGTCCACGGCCTCGTGCCCGTGAGAATGGAGGCGATCCCGGGAGTCGTGAAGTTGCCGTCGGCATAGGCGCGATCGAACGTGGTCGCCTGCTGCGCGAATGCGGTGAGATTGGGTGTGGTCGGGCGCGTGGCCCCGTAGAGCGACATGTGCTGCGCCGAGAGAGCGTCGATCGTCAGCAGGAGAATGTTGGGGCGATTCGGAGCGGGTGAGCTCGCGACCGTGCGCAGCACATCATGATGCCAGCCGAACACGGGCAGGCTCGCGACGGTGATTGCTCCGGCCACGGTGCAGGCGGCACCGATCCCAGAGAGCGTCCGAACGCGTGTGCGGCCGCCGGCAGTCAAGGTGGCCGCGAGTCCCAGCGCGACCCCGACGGCGAGCACGACGGCATACGGCACGGCGAGCGAGTGGCCGAACGTACCGAGCCACGCCTGCAAACAATAGACGAGCG
>DASXNC010000188.1:0-4615 GCA_036495325.1 Steroidobacteraceae bacterium | reverse complement strand
TCGATCACCGACCTCGCCCACTCGAGCTTCGTATTGCCTTTGCCGTGCATGCGCAGGATTTGCGCGGCATTGCGGATCGGCGCGAGCGGATTGCGGAGCTCGTGGGCGAGCATCGCGAGGAACTCGTCCTTGCGCTGATTGATCTCCTGCAGCGCCTGCTCGGCGAGCCTGCGCTCGGTGACATCCAGGTGAATGCCGAAAACGCGCGCCCCTCCGCCGTACCGCACGGTCCCGACCTTGGAGTGTATCCAGCGCTGCCCGCGCGCCGGATGTACGTATCTGTACTCGAGCTCCTCGGAGCCGGTGCGCCGGCAGGCGTCCAGCGCCGATTGCACGGCAGGCAAGTCTTGCTGCTCGACGTTGCGAAGCAGCTCCTTGAGTCGATGCGTGCTCGCCGGGTCGACGCCCAGCAGCTCCCTGCATTCCGGGGAAAGGATGCACTCGTCGGTCGCCGGATCCCACTCCCATGCTCCGACGCGCGCCACGGCCTGCGCGAGGCGCAGCCGCTCCTCGCTCGCGGCGAGCTCGCGGTCGGCGCGCGCTTTCTCGAAAGCCGGCCACACGATATCCGCCACGCGCTCGGTGAGCTCGACTTCCGCCGCGGACCAGTGGCGCGGCTCCGTCGCGACGATCGAAAACAGCGCGACCGACTGACCGCCGCGCAGCAGCGGCACGGAAATGAACGCGCCAATGGCTCTCGGCTCGAACTCTCGCGCATGCAGATGCGCCGAGCGCGCATCGACACGCGTGTCGCGCACGACCGTCGTGATGCATTCTGGCGACTGCAGCGCTAACAGGGGGAAGGAGGCGAGCCGGAGCGTGGAGACCTCGACGCGTGCGGGATCGTCCTCGCGCTGAGTCAGCAAAATCGCCTCGCCTTCGGAATGATCGAGCTCCGCGAGCGTTGCGCGGGAGGCGCCGAGCCGTTCCCGCAAGCGCCCCATCGCGGTGCAGACCAGATCGTGCGGATCCGCGATGCTCGCTAGCTCTGTGGACAAGGCGAGCAGGAAGGCATTGCGCTCGTCGCTCGCCTTCACGTCTTGCACGTCCGTCGCCATCCCCATCCATCGCACGAGGCCTCCGCGCTCATCGCGAATCGCATGGACCTGGATGCGGTGCCAGTGATGGATGCCGTCGGCGCGACGCAGGCGCGCTTCGAGGCTGTACCCGGCTTCCCGGCTCAGTGCGTCGCGCCAGATATCCTGCACGCGCCGGCGATCCGCCGGGTCCAGAACGCGTGCAATGAGGCTCCGGGAGGACAGGTTCTCGGGCGTGAGACCGGCATACGAGAGGCCGCGCCGATTGACGAATTCTATGACCCCGTCGCGACGCTGAAGCCACACGATTTGCGGCAGCGACTCGGCGAGCAGATGGAAGTCGGAGTCGATCGGCGCGTGCGCCTCCAATGCAGATTCCGTCGGCCCGCACGGCATCGGGGCGGATGCGTTCGGTCCCCCAGCTGCAGGCGCCTCGGTGCTCTCCTTGGCAGGCGCTGCGTCGGGCGAGGTCAGCTCATGCTTCCCAATGCCGCCGTCGTTCTGCATTATCCCCGCACACGGTCGAATCGAGGCGCATTCCGTCCGAGCGAATAGTTCACTCAATCAATCGCTTACACGGAAATGCTCGCGGACCGCCAAATAATAAGGGCGAGGTCTCCGAATGTTCCTCCACAGCAATTCCCGTGCCTCGCGCGCCCGGCCGCGTGCCGGCCCATCGGCCAGCCTGCGCAACACGGGCGCCGCTGCGGCCCTTGCGGTCCTCGTGGCCGTGGCGGGCTGCGCGACATCGCCTCCGGCGCCAAGCCCGCCGCCGGGGCCGAGCGCGGCAGACGCGGCGTTCGAGCGGGTCTCCGATCTCTATTTGAATCGGATGCTGGCCCTCACGCCCGTTACGGCAACGGCGCTCGGGGATCATCGCTTCGACAGGGAGCTGGACGATATCGGGCCGACTGCCCGCGCCGAGCGCGCAACGCTCGCGAAGAGTCTGCTCGCAGAGCTCGCAGCGATCGATCGCGCGCAGCTCTCCCGCGCGCATCAAGTCGATGCCGCGCTGCTCCGGCACGCTCTCGAATACAGGCTCTGGCGGCTCGAGCAATTAGAGGACTGGCGTTGGGACCCAATCCTCTATACCGATCTCGCCGGCAACGGTCTCTATCAGCTCATGGTTCGGGATTTCGCGCCACTCGAGGTGCGCCTCGACGACGCCGCCTCGCGCCTCGAGCAGCTACCGCGCTTCCTCGAACAGGTACGCGAGACGCTCGAGCCGACGAAGGTCCCGCGCATCTATGCGGAAACTGCCGCCAAGCAGAACGGAGGCGTGCTCTCCGTGATCGCTCAGCTCATCGAGCCACATCTCGATGCGCTGGCCCCCGCGGACCGGACACGGTTGCAGGAGGCGATCGACCGTGCGCGCACCGCCATTCTGCAGCAGCAGATCTGGCTCGACCGGCGTCTCGTTCCCGCCGCCCAGGGAGACTTCCGGCTCGGCGCCGCGCGATACGATCAAAAACTGCAGTTCGAGCTCGACTCGCCGCTCTCGCGACAGGAGATCCGTGCGCGCGCCGTTGCCGAGCTCGCCCGCACGCGCTCGCAGATGTACGCGATCGCCCGCACCGTTCTCGCCGCCGGCACCGCCGCGCAGTCGAGCGCGCCGAGCGGCGGGCACACCGGCGCGCAGGCGACTCCGGACTTACCGACGCCGGATGAGCAGCAAGCCGTCATCGAGGCCGCACTCGAGCTTGCCGACGCCGATCAGCCGAAGCGCTCGGAGGTGTTTGCCACGGCGCAGCAGGCTTTCGCCGACGCCGAGGCGTTCGTGCGGCGCAAGGACCTCGTCACGATCTATTCGGACCCGCTCGAGATCGTCCCGATGCCGCAGTTCGCGCGCGGCGTGTCGCTCGCGTACACCGACGCGCCGGGACCGCTGGACAGAGGACTGAAGACTTTCTATGCCGTCGCGCCGATTCCGGACGATTGGAGCGACGCTCAAGTGCGCTCGTACCTGCGCGAATACAACCGCCGAGCCATCAATGAGCTCACGATTCACGAGGCGATGCCCGGCCATTACGTGCAGCTCTCCCACGCCGATCGCTACCCCTCGCCGCTCCGCGCCGTTCTGCAGTCGGGCACGTTCATCGAGGGTTGGGCCGTTTATGGCGAGCGCCTGATGAGAGAGCAGAGCTACATGGACGGCGACACGCTCATGCAGCTCATCCAACTCAAGTGGTATTTACGCTCGATCGCCAACGCGATCCTCGATCAAGCCGTGCACGTCGACGGCATGACGCGCGAGGAGGCGATGCGGCTCATGGTGCACGACACGTTCCAGGAGCCGAGCGAGGCGCAGGCGAAGTGGGTGCGGGCGCAGTTGAGCTCGGTGCAGCTCTCCACCTACTTTGTCGGCGTGCAGGAGCACCTCGATCTGCGCACGGAAGCGGAGCAGCGCTGGGGCAGCTCGTTCACGCTCAAACGCTACCACGACGCGGTGCTCTCCTTCGGCTCGCCGCCGTTGAAATTCGTGCGTGCGTCGATGTTCGACCTGCCGATTCCACAGGACTGAGTCAGAGTCCTGCCCTGACCGCGCGACGCGCCGCTCCGGACGGCACTGGCGCAGTCTCGGTCCTCACGGACCTTTGAGCCGGTTCGCGGTTCATCGTGGGGCGGCACTGAAGAAGAACAAAAGTCGCCTGCTGCTCCCCCTCTGCCACGCAGGCCACTCCCCGCGCTTGACGTTCGAGCCTCTTGCCCGTAGCCGGCGATGAGCTTGCGAGCACTCGCAAGCCCTCTTTCCGGAGATTCTTCGCCGCGTTCTCATCGCGGTCGTGTGCTTCCCCACATGCGGGGCAACACCAGCGTCGTTCTAGCCTCAGCGTGCGATTGATCTCCCCGCACCCCGAGCAGCGCTTGCTGCTCGGAAAGTAGGTATCGACCGCGATCAATCGCCGTTGCGCCCAGGCGCTCTTGTAGGTGAGCTGGCGGCGCACCTCCCCGAGGGCAGCATCGGCAACCGAGCGGCGAAACGCACGCCGCCCCATGCTGCGGGCCATCGCCTTCACGCGCAGGCTCTCAATCGCGATGACCTCCGCCTCGCGCACGATGCCGGTGGTCGCTCGGTGCAGCGCATCGCGGCGCTGATCCTGGATGCGCCCGTGAAGCCGTGCGATGCGTGCCCGCATGCGGGCTCGTCGGTGGGAGAGCCCGAGGCGTATGCCCTTGGGGCAGGGCTTGCTCGGATCGAGCCCCTGGGCGCGCATCTGCGCGGCAAGCTGGCGGCTCTGTCGGCGCTGGTAGCGGCGCAGCCGCACGAGTTTGCAGGCCAGGCTGCGTGGCGCTTCGATACGGCGGGTCTCGGTCCCATCATGGATCACGAGCAGATCGCGCAGCCCCGCATCTACCCCTACCGCCTCGAGGAGCGCTGGTGGGGCTTGCTGGAGCGGCACACGGTCCGCTGTGACCGAGGCGAAATACCGTCCGGCCCCATCGCGCGAGAGCGTCACACTGCGCAGCCGTCCCTCAAGCGCCTCGGTCCGTCGCAGCTTCAGCCGACCCAGCCCAGGCAGGTACACGTACGCCCATCTGTCACGGCCTTCACCATGCTTCAACTGCGCTCGGCGCTG
>DASXNC010000187.1:0-4995 GCA_036495325.1 Steroidobacteraceae bacterium | reverse complement strand
CCGCGTCGGGTTCTGCGGCTGAGCAATCACGTCCGGGGCGTTCGGGTCGATGTAGCCGACGATGACGTCGACGAGGCGCGCCTGCCCGGTCTTCACCGGCTCATACGCCCGCAGCAGGAAATCGTATGTCGGCGGATACATGGAAAGCGCCGTACGCACTGCATCGAGGCCTTCCTCGATGCGCTTCGCGATGCGGATCTCGCCCTCGCGCGTCAGCAGCTCCACCGTACCCATCTCTCGCATGTACATGCGAACGGGATCGGTCGTGCGACCGAGCTCGGAGTCGAGCGCGGCAAGGGCGGCCGCGGCCTCCTCGATCGCTTCCTCGTCCGCCGGGGCGGCCGGCTCGCTCGCAAGCAGCGACTCGGTATCCGGCGCCTTCTCGTAGACGGGAATACCAATGTCGTTGATGCGGTTGACAATGTCTTCGATTTGCTCCGGATCGACGATCTCGGAGGGCAGGTGATCGTTCACCTGCGCATACGTGAGATAGCCCTGCTCCTTACCACGAGCGATCAGCAGCTTGATCTGCGACTGATGATCCTCGGACATGATGGGCGCGCGACGCTCTATTCCCAAGACTCTCCTCTCTACGGCACTCTTCTCCGCAGCATGTACCGACCCTTCATGGGTCTCGCCTGCAACCGCGCGGGCGCCCGCGCGAACCTTCCCAGCCTCTTGACCAGCGCCGCTGCCTTGCCCGCCGCCGCCGGCGCTACCCGCCGCAGTCGACCCTGGGCTCGGGACGGCGTGGCGGCGCGCGCTCGCGCTCCCGGCCGAGAACTTGCCTCCATTGCCCGGGCTCTCCGCGGTCGCCCGCGGCGTCGCGGCGCTGCTCGCCACTGCCGCCGGCACGAGGTTATCGGCAGACTTAACAGAAGCTTCAGCGGATCCTTTCGCACCGGCGGTCTTGCGATCCCGCATGGTCGGGGCCGCCGCCTTCTTCAGGACGGCAGGCTTCGCAGACTTTCCGTGCAGCGAACGTTTCTTGCTAGCGGCTGCGGTAGTAGACTTCGGCTTGCGTGTCATAGCGTGCATAGCGCGACGGCGTGCGTGACGAGGTTGAAAAGGCTGTCCCGTATCTGAGTTCCATGGCGCGGCAACTCAAGGGTCGTGGGGGCAAAGCGCGCCATTTTATGTGACTTCCCCGCTCCTGCCAAACCCCGCAGTATGGGCCGCGCGTGGGCGTTTGTTGTCATAAGTCGGTCACAACTCTGCACCGCCGATCACCTGGAAGGCCTGCAGCCAAGCCTCAACCCGCTGCCGCAGCCGGCGGTAAGCGCGCCAGTTCTTTCGTAAGTCTCTGAATTTCCATCTTTTCTTCGCTCGATAGACCTTCGGCGCGGTCCTTCTCGAGTAATCGGTCGAGCTTGAGCCTGCGAGCCTGCTCGGTGAGCCGTTCGAGTGCCCGCTCGAGCTCCTGCTCCGCCGCGGATGCGTCCGGAACCAGTGCCTCGGCAGCCGCCAGCCGTGCGAGTGGGGCCCCATCCGGCCGGTCCCGCCAGCGCTCGAGGACCTGTGCGGTCGTGGCGGCCGGGTCCGCACGCAGGTCGGCGAGCAGCTCGCGCAACAGATCGGCGCCCGGCTCCTCCACCTGCGCCACGGCCGCGACCGCGGCCTCGCGCAGCCGCAGTGCGGCGGCCGGGAAGTGCAGTAGCAGACGCACGGCCTGTCGCAAGAGGCTGCCCCGGCCGACGGCCGCGGGCGCACGACCTGCGCCGCCACGGCGCCGGGGCCCGATCGAGATGCCGAGCAGCTCCGCGACACCCTCAGGCGTGCGCTGGAACCCGAACGCCTGTGCCAGGCGCTCGATGAGCAGGCGCCGGTAGATGCCCTCGGGCACCTGCTCGATGAGCGGCCGTACCGCCTGGGCGGCGCGCGCGCGACCGTCCGCGCCACGCGCCGGAAAGCGCTCCGCCATCTCGCGCACCAGGTACTCCGATAGCGGCAGCGCATCCGCGGCGAGCCGACGCTCGAAGGCTTCGCGACCCTCCTTCGCAACGAGCGTGTCGGGGTCCTCTCCCTCCGGCAGAAAAAGGAAGCGGATCTCGCGCCCCTCGAGCGCCTCGGGCAGCGCGTTTTGCAGCGCGCGCCAGGCTGCCGCCCGTCCGGCGCGATCGCCGTCGAACGCAAAGACGACTTCGGGGACCAGCTGGAAGATGCGCTTCAAATGCTCGGGCGTCGTTGCCGTGCCGAGCGTCGCGACGGCGCACGAGATGCCGAACTGATGCAGCCGCACGACGTCGACGTATCCTTCGACGACGAGCAGCCTCGAGAGCGCCGCGCGGCTCTGGCGAGCTTCGTAGAGGCCGTAGAGCTCGCGTCCTTTGTGAAAGAGAACCGTCTCGGGAGAGTTGAGATATTTCGGCTCGCCCTCGCCGATCACGCGACCGCCAAAGGCGATGATTCGCCCGCGGCCATCCCGGATCGGGAACATGAGGCGATCGCGGAAGCGGTCGTAGAAGCGCCCACTTCCCGAACTGGATTCGGCATCTGCGCCCGGGCCGCGCTCGCGCTCGATGATGAGCCCAAGCTCGGCGAGTTTGCGACGGCTCTCCTCCGTCGTGCCGAAGCGGCGCAGGACCTCGTTCCACGAATTCGGCGCGTAACCGATCCCGAATCGCTCGATGATGTCGGGATCGAGGCCGCGGCGCGTGACGTACTGGCGCGCGCGATCGTTCGTCCGCAGCGACTCCGAGTAGAAGCGCGCGATGCTCGCCATCAGGTCGTGCAACGTTGCCGAGTCGCGGCGCGGCGCCGGCGCGCCGTTCTCCCGCGGCACTTCGAGCCCCAAGCTTGCGGCGAGATCCTCGACTGCCTCGGGAAACGGCAGCCGGTCGTGCTCCATGAGAAAGGAGAGCGCCGTACCGTGAGCGCCACAGCCGAAGCAATGATAGAACTGCTTCTCCGGGCTCACCCAAAACGAAGGCGTCTTCTCGTTATGAAACGGGCAGCAGGCCTTGTATTCGCGTCCCGCCTTCTTCAGGGCGATCCGCGATCCGACGACCTCGATGATGTTCGCTCGCGCGATCAGCTCGTCGATGAAGCTGCGGGGGATCAAGCCCATCCCTCAAGCCTAGCGCTTGCCGGTGCCGGGCGGAACGCCCAGCCGGCACGGGATGATGCGAGGCGCAGGATGCTTTCCGCGGGACGTAAGACGGTTCGCGCGAGCCTTAGGGCTTCGTCGCGGCGCTCAGCCGCTCCTTGATGCGGGCGCTCAGGGTGCCCATGTCGGTGCGCCCCTGGGCTTTCGCCTTCACGGCGCCCATGACCTTGCCCATGTCCTTGAGGGATGCCGCCCCGGTCGAGCGGATTGCCTCCTCGATGAGCGCGGTGACCTCGGACTCGGAGAGCTGCTCGGGGAGGTAGCTCGTGACGATCGCCAGCTCCGCGGTCTCCTTCGCGACGAGGTCGGCACGGCCGCCGCTCTCGAATTGCGCAATCGATTCCCGGCGCTGCTTGATCATGCGCTCGAGAACCGCGATCACCTGGGAATCATCGAGCGTGATGCGCTCGTCCACTTCGCGCTGTTTGATGGCGGCGAGAATCAGGCGGATGGTCGAGAGGCGTTCGCGCTCGCCCGAGCGCATCGCAGCCTTCATGTCGTCCGTGACGCGGTCTTTGAGGCTCATGGGATGCTCTCCTCGCGCCGGGGGTGCCCCGGGCCCGTGGCGTTGCTGCAGGAACCCGCCGTACTCGCGGCGGTGCGAGGCCTCAGCGCTGCGGACGTACCGTGGTCTCGCGCGAGAGCCGCTTCATGTGCCGTTTGATCGCGGCGGCCTTCTTGCGTTTCCGTTCCTGAGTGGGCTTCTCGTAGAATTCGCGCCGGCGCAGCTCGGTGAGAATGCCCGCCTTCTCGCAGGCACGCTTGAAGCGCCGCAGGGCGGCGTCAAAGTATTCATTCTCGCGAACTCGAACGCTCGGCATTGAAACCTCAAGCCATTGATTTGGCTTAATTTTGCGACGGGCCCAATAACGGGGCCGGCAATTGTAAATAGCTCCGATGGAAAAGGCAAAGCATCTCGCCATCCTCGCGATCGAGTCCTCCTGCGACGAGAGCGCCGCGGCCGTGCTCGACGACCGCCGCGGACTGCTCGCGCACAGGGTCTTCAGTCAGGTCGAATTGCACCGGATCTTCGGGGGCGTCGTCCCCGAGCTCGCCTCGCGCGATCATGTCCGGCGACTCCTGCCGCTCGTCCGGGCGGTGCTTGGCGATGCGGGACTGCTCGAGCAGGGCGCCGGCGGCGGTGTGGCGGAGGGTGCCGGCAGCAAAGCTACGGAACGAGTCCGCTTACGAGCGGGCGCTCTCGACGGCATCGCCTACACGGCGGGACCGGGTCTCGTCGGCGCGCTACTGACCGGTGCGGCACTCGGCCGCAGCCTCGCCTACGCCTGGGGCGTGCCGGCAATCGGGGTACATCATCTCGAAGGCCATCTGCTCGCGGTTCTTCTCGAGGACGATCCTCCGCCTTTTCCGCACGTCGCACTGCTGGTGTCCGGCGGCCACACCATGCTGATCGAGGTGCAGGGGATCGGACACTACCGGGTGCTCGGGGAGACACGCGACGATGCGGCTGGCGAGGCATTCGACAAGACCGCGAAGCTTCTCGAGCTGCCCTACCCCGGTGGGCCGGAGCTCGCGCGCCTCGCCGAGTCGGGGCGCGCAGGTGCATTCGAGTTTCCGCGTCCGATGCTCGATCGCCCGGGACTCGAGCTCAGCTTCTCGGGCCTGAAGACGGCGGTTCTGCACGCCGTACGCGGCCGCACGATGACCGATCGGGTAAAAGCCGACATTGCGTGGGCGGTCCAGGACGCCATCGTGGAAACCTTGACCGCCAAGGCCGTCCGGGCGCTCGAGGGGACCGGGCTCGATGCGCTCGTCGTTTGCGGCGGGGTCGGCGCGAACCTCAGGCTGCGCGAGCGGCTCGCGGAGGCGCTTCGCGCGCGCGGCGCGCGCGTTTACCATCCGCGCCTCGAGTTCTGCACCGACAATGC
>DASXNC010000186.1:0-1913 GCA_036495325.1 Steroidobacteraceae bacterium | reverse complement strand
CATGGAGGCGAAGCGCGAGTGATCACCCTTCGGGTCGAGGGAGGTGAGCAGGATCAGCCGCGAGCGCGCGAGCTGCGGATCGCCCGCGATGCGCTCGCCGAGCATCACGCCGTCCATCTCCGGCATCTGATAGTCGATCAGCACGACCTCGAAGGGGCGTCGCTCGGATACCGCGGCGCCGAGCCGCTCGAGCGCCTCTGCGGCGCTCGCGGCGCAATCGACCTCGTAGGGGCCCGCCGCGAGGTGACCGGCGAGCACGCGGCGATTCGTCGAATTGTCGTCGACGATGAGGACTCGGCAGGGTCCCGCGTCGAGCGTAAGCCGCTGCGAGCGCCCGCTCGGCTCGGTGCGCTTCAGGGGCAGCGTGAGCCAGAACGTCGATCCTTTCCCCACCTCGCTTTCCAGGCCCACCTCCCCGCCCATGAGCTCGGTGAGATGCTTCACGATCGACAGTCCGAGCCCGGTACCGCCATACCGGCGTGTGGTCGAGGAGTCCGCCTGAGTGAACGGCTTGAACAGCTCCGCGCGCGCCTCGGGCGCGATGCCGATGCCGGTATCGCGCACCTCGAAGCGCACCTGTGCAGTGCCCGCCCGCTCGGCGGCGCGACTTACCGCGATCACGACCTCGCCGGTCGAGGTGAACTTGATCGCATTGCCCGCGAGATTGACGAGGCACTGACGGATGCGCTGCGGATCGCCGAGCACCGTCTGGGGCACATCCGGCGCGACGTCCACGATAAGCTCGATACCTTTCATCGCGGCCTGTAGCGCCAGTATCGATCCGACTTCCTCGACGTGGCCCCACAGGTCCATCTCGAGCGATTCGATCTCGAGCTTGCCCGCCTCGATCTTCGAGAAATCGAGGATGTCGTTGATGATCACGAGAAGCGAGTTCGCGCTCGTGTGGATTGCTTCCGCGTACTCGCGCTGCACCCTGCCGAGCACCGAGTCGAGCAGCAGCGCCGTCATGCCGATGATGCCGTTCATCGGCGTACGGATCTCGTGGCTCATCGTCGCGAGGAAGGCGCTCTTGGCGCGACTTGCGGTCTGGGCCGCTTCCGAGGCACGAACCAGCGCCTCGCGCGCTGCGCGCGCCTCGGTCACATCCTGCATCGAGCCCGAGGTGCGAACCACCCGTCCGAGCGCATCGAAGCCGGGCCGTCCGCGTAGCCTGTACCAGCGCCAGGCGCCGCGTGCGGTTCGCATGCGCACTTCGATATCGATCGGCACACCCTCGGCGAGCTGCTGCTCGACAGCGGAGTCGGAGATCGCGCGATCGTCGGGATGAATGAGCTCCCGCAATACCTGCTGATCGCCCGCGAGCTCGCCGATTTTGAATCCGAGCAGCTCGTGCAGCCGCGGCGAGAGCCAGAACCGGCCGGCCGGACCCGAGAGGTCGATCTCCCAGAGCCCATCCTGTGTGCCTTCGACCGCCCGCTCGAAACGCGCCTGCACTTCATGCAGTCGATCCTCCACGAGCTTCTGATCGTGCACATCCTGGGCGGAGCCCGATACGCGCAGCGGCCGCCCAGCTGGGTCCCGTTCGACGCCACCGCGCATGCGGAACCACCGGTAGGAACCGTCGGCCATTTGGAAGCGCGCCGTGAAGTCGAGCGGCTCGCCGGCCTCGAGATGGCGCTCGAGCATCTTCCAACCCCGCGCGACATCATCCGGATGGGTATGCACCCGCGCCAGGTCGAAGGCGTCGATCGTCTCCACGGGCGCATATCCGAGCAGGGCCTGGAAGCTCGAGGAATGCCAGCGCGTGTTCGTCTCGTAGCAGAGCTCCCAGTGCCCCTCGAGGCTCGAGCGGCTCGCTCGCTCGAGGCGGCGCTCGCCATCCTGCAGGCGCCTCGTCTGCTCCTGGAGCGCCCGCGTCGCATTTGCCTCGGCGGACAGGTGCCGCAGCGTCG
>DASXNC010000185.1:0-4154 GCA_036495325.1 Steroidobacteraceae bacterium | reverse complement strand
GCTCTTCACCGAGCTCGGCGATCGCATACACGAGGCGGTGCTCGTGCACCGCGAGGCGATTCTGCATGCGAATCGGCAGTTCGCGAGCCTGGTCGGCGTCGATCGCGCCGAGCTCGTCGGTCGCAAGCTCGCCGATCTCGTGCCACCCGAGTATTCAGAGCTCGTGAGCGAGAACATCCGCCGGCGTCTCGCCGGGGAGCCCGCCGCGGAGCGGTTCGAGATCGAGATGGTGGGCATGCAGGGCCAGGTGAGCAGGCTCGAGGTGAGCTCGGCCGTCATCGACTACGAGGGCGGCCCCGCGCTTCTCGTGACGGGAGTGGAGATCATCCCAACGCAGTCCGTGCAGGCTCTGCGTCAGCCGGCTGCAGAAGCGCGCGAAGACCACGCCGTCAATGAAACGGCCCACCGCCTGCGGGCTCTCGATGCGCTCGCCGAGGCGGTCATCGCGACCGATGCCGAAGGCCGGATCGAATATTTGAATCCCGCCGCCGAGGGCCTGACGGGGAGCACGGCTCCGAGTGCGGTTGGCAAGACGCTGCAGGAGATCGTCGGGCTTTCGGACGAGTCCGACCGGCGCCCGCTCGGCGATCCGGTCCGCCAAACGCTTGCCTCGGGAGCCCTCGTCAATCTGAACCGCCGCGCGCTGCTCCTGTCGCGCTCGAACGGCACCGAGCGCTCGATCGAGCTCTCGGCCTCCCCGATCCGCAATGCCGCCGGCGATGTCACGGGCACGGTGCTGCTGCTGCACGATGTGACCGAGATGCGCGGACTCGCGCAGCAGATGTCGTATCAGGCGACCCACGATGCGCTCACGGGGCTCGTCAACCGGCGCGAGTTCGAGCGGCGCACGACCGAGGCGATCGAGCGCGGCCATCGGGGCGACGGGCAGCATGTGCTCTGCTATCTCGATCTCGATCGCTTCAAGGTGATCAACGATACGAGCGGACATCTCGCGGGCGACAGCATGTTGCGGGAAGTCGCCAAGATCCTGCGCGATGCAGTGCGCGACAGCGACACGGTCGGCCGCCTCGGAGGCGATGAGTTCGGCATGCTGCTCATCGGCTGTCCGCTCGAGAAGGCGCGGCAGATCGCCGACGACGTTTGCCGCGCCGTGACCGACTATCGCTTCGTGTGGAAGGATCGGATCTTCAACATCGGCGTGTCGATCGGGCTCGTCGAGATCTCGCGCGAAAGCGGCTCGCTCGAGGAGCTGCTCGCCGCGGCCGACTCGGCGAGCTACGTCGCGAAAAAGCAGGGCAGCGGCCGGGTCGCCGTGTACTCGGCGCGCGATGAGGCGCTCGCCCGCCACAGCGGAGAAATCCAATGGCTGCAGCGCCTGCAGAGCGCGCTCAAGGAGAACCGCTTCCAGCTCTATCATCAGCCGATCGTGCCGACGTTCGGCGAGGACCACGGTCCTGCGATGGAACTGCTCGTGCGCCTGAAGGATGAAACCGGCCGCGACGTACTGCCTTCGGAGTTCCTGCGTGCGGCCGAGCGGTATCGCCTCATGGGGCTCGTCGACCGGTGGGTCGTGCAGACGACCCTCGCCGCGCTCGGCCGTGGCGCGATTGCGATTTCGCCCCACCGAAGCCTGGCGATCAACATCTCCGGACAGACGCTCGGCGATGTGCAGTTCCTCGAGTTCGTCGTCGAGTGCCTCGACTCGACGGGCGTTGCACCGTCGCAGGTGTGCTTCGAGATCACCGAGAGCGCGGTCGTCGCAAACCTCGACCACGCCCGGCGCTTCGTCGGCGTGCTGCACGGAATGGGGTGCCAGTTCGCGCTCGATGACTTCGGCTCGGGCGTGGGCTCGTTCTCCAATCTCAAGAACCTGCCGCTGGACTACCTGAAGATCGACGGCTCGTTCATGCGCAATCTCGCGCGCGACTCCGTCAATCAGGCGATGGTCACCGCGATGATCAAGCTCGCCCGCACGCTCAACTTCAAGGTCATCGCGGAGCAGGTGGAGGATGCCGCCGCGCTCGAAGCCGCCCGGCGAATGGGCGTGGATTTCGTGCAGGGATACGTGATCGGCCGCCCGCAGCCCCTGCCGCTCGCCGCCTGATTCCCTCCGCGCCCCGGACATGCGAGGCTTGGCGCCATGAGCCGCGCCGCGAATCGCAAGCCCGTCGTCGCGATCATCGCCGCGGGCAGCATGGGCGCCGCGGTCGGCGCGCGACTCGTTGCACGAGGCGCGACGGTTCTCACTTCCCTCGACGCGCGGAGCGCGGCCACCTGTGAGCGGGCGCACGCGGCGGGCATGACGGGAGCCTCCGACGAGGAGCTCGTCCGCGCCGATTTCGTGCTATCGATCGTGCCGCCCGCCGCCGCGTTGCCCTTGGCGGAGCGGCTCGCGGTGAGCATCGCGAGATTGGAGGCCAGGCCCGTCTACGTGGACTGCAACGCAGTGAGCCCGGCAACGGTTGAGAGGATTGCCGAGCGCATCGCCGAAGCGGGAGCACCGTTCGTCGATACCGGGATCATCGGACCGCCGCCGCGTGACGGGACGGCCGAACCGAACTTCTATGCCTCGGGTCGCGATGCGGCTCGGTTCAAAGCGCTCACCGAGTACGGGCTCGAGGTGCGCGTGCTGGATGGGGCGATCGGCGCGGCCTCGGCGCTGAAGATGTGCTATGCCGGCATCACCAAGGGCCTCGTCGCCGTGGGCAGCGCGATGCTCCTCGCCGCAACGCGCGCCGGCGTCGCGGATGCGCTGCGCGCCGAGCTCGAAGAGAGCCAACGCGGTCTCATCGGCTCGCTCCGGCGCTCCGTGCCGGGCATGTTTCCGAAAGCCTATCGCTGGGTCGCCGAGATGCAGGAGATCGCGGCATTCGCGGGCGAGGACGCGGCGGCGGCCGAGATCTATCGGGGTGCAGCCGAGCTCTACGCGCGGCTCGCACGCGATGTGGCGGGCGAGGGCGCCGAGACGGGGCAGCTCGAGTCGTTTCTCGGGCCGCGCTGACGGCCGCCCAGGCCAGGGGTCAGTCTTTCTTTGGCTCGAAGCCGAGCGCCGCCCCGTTGGTGCAGTAACGCAGTCCAGTCGGCTCCGGTCCGTCGGGGAAGACGTGTCCGAGATGCCCTCCGCAGCGCGCGCAATGCACCTCGGTGCGCTGCATCGAGTAGCTGCGGTCCACTGAAGTCTTGACCGCACCCCCGATCGGGCGGAAGAAGCTCGGCCATCCGGTACCGCTGTCGAATTTGGTCGAGGACTCGAAGAGGGGCTGGCCGCAGCCGCCGCAGCGGAAGACGCCGTCTCTGTGCTCGGCGTTGAGGGGGCTCGCGCCGGCCCGCTCGGTGCCGTGCTGGCGCAGCACGCGGTACTGCTCGGGCGCGAGGTCGCGCCGCCAATCATCCTCGGATTTGCTGACCTGGAACTGCTCGGCACTTCCGCTGGGCTCAAGGGTGCCCGCGCCTCGTTGTGCCGCGTCTTCGCCTCGCCGCTCGCTCGCGCTCATGGTTGTTGCTCCTCGCACATCTGCCGCGCCGGCTCACACCGAACCGCCCGCGCCATCGCCAGAGGATGACGCGACGTGCAGGAACCGGTCCTCGCCGGCTTCGTTCCTTCAAACAGTCTATATCACGCAGGCGCAGCCGACGAAGGCGGATAGCGCAATGGACGGGCTCGCTGCTCGGCTCAACTTATCCGGATCGATCGGGGTCGATCCCGATCTCGAGGGCAGCGCCGCCTGGAACCGCGTGACGCCGCCGCCCATGGAGGAGGCGTTCTGGCCGCTCCAGGCCCACGGTTGCATCTTCGATGCGTCGGCGGATGAGTGGGTGCCGGTGCGCTTTCCGGTACCACACCGGCAGCGGATGTAATGCCTGTGGTCTCAGTGTTTTATTGGGAATTCCTGCCGCGCTTCCACGGGCTGAAAGCGCGCGCCGCAGCACCGCGACCCGCTTAATCCAAGGGTCCAGTCCCGGCATTCCTGCGGGACACGCCGGCTGGGCGTTGCCGTCGGCCATTGTGCCCCCGCGCCTCACATGCCAGTATAGGCCGGGTACGTGCCGTCGAAGAGCACGATCGTGGGTCGTTCGGGGGACATCTTGCGGGCATAGGGAGGTTCCTAGGACACATGAGGCTTGCACGCCTTTGGCGCGAGCATCTGGCGGCGGGCTGTCCCGGGGAGCTCGCCGGCGTCGAAATCGCGGGA
>DASXNC010000184.1:0-3157 GCA_036495325.1 Steroidobacteraceae bacterium | reverse complement strand
CTGCACACGCGGCTCAAGCCGGTGATGCAGCCGGGCGGGGGCTCACTGCACGGCAACGGTCTCGACCGGCTCGCCGATGCGATTGTGAGCCTCGAGTACTACATGGAGACGCTGCAGGCCGGACGCAGCGATCCCTGGTACATGCTCGACAATGCTCAGTCGTGTCTGCAGGCGCTCGATGAGCTTCCCGCTCCGGTCGTGCCGACCGTGGCGCCGCTCGAGCACGGCCGAGCTGCCGCGGGTGAGTCCGCGGCGGGGTCAGACGCAGCATTTGCCGAAACGGTGGCGCTCATGCCGCTGGCCGGGCGCGGGATGCAGCCGCCTGGCGCTGCGGCCGCGCCGCAGTCGGCCGTCATGGCACCGACGCTTGCCCCGCGCCACGCAGCCGCCGCGCTCGCCGAGCACGCGGACCCGGAGCTCGTGAAACTCTTCGTCGAAGAGGCGCGCGAGGAGCTCGAGAAGATCACGCGGCAATTCGCGCTCTGGGACCAGAACCCACTCGAACAGAGCGCGCTCTCCAACGTGCGCCGCTCGTTCCACACGCTGAAGGGCAGCGGCCGCATGGTGGGGGCGCGCGATCTCGCCGAGCTCGCATGGGCGATCGAGAATCTGCTCAATCGGCTGCTCGACAACACGCTCACCCGCACGCCCGCGATCGTGGCAACGGTGCGCGAGGCGGTGGCTGCCATGCCGCAGCTCATCGAGCAGCTCGAGACGGGCGCGGCTCCGGCGATCGATTTCGTACCGATCGTCACGCGTGCGCACTCGCTGGCCGCGGGGCGCGAGCCGGGCCCGGCCGCCGAAGGCGAGACCGATGAGTCGCCGACCACAACCGTTGCCTCGGGTGCGGCTGCCGTGTCGGCCGGGACAGGCGCACCCGGCGCAATACAGTCAGCGAGTGCGACCGCTGCATCCCGTGCGCCCGTCGTGCAACGCGAGCGCACGCCGGCACCGGCATCCGGCGCGATGACTCAGCGAGGCGATGAGGCGCTGCGCGATATCTATGCTCGCGAGACCGCCGCGCACGTCGCCGTCGTCCGAAAGTATCTCGCGCGGGAGGCCGGCAGGCTTGCACCGCATGAGCTTCCGGAGGAGGTCTACCGCGCCTGCCACACGCTTTCCGGCAGCTCGAAAATGGCCGAGGCGCGGCACGGCGTGCGGCTCGCGCAGCCGCTCGACCACTGGCTGCGCAAGGCCTTCGACAGCGAAGTGGGTCTCGCCGACAGCGATCTCGCGCTGATGGCCGACTGCATGTCGGCGATGGAGGCAGTGGCGGCGCATCTCGATGAGTCGACCGCCTACTTTGTCTCGCACGGAGTCCTTTGCGAGCGGATCGCGGCCGCCGAGAGAGAGCTCGACCGGCGGATCGCGCAGAGTGTCGAGGCGGAGACGCCGACCGGAGTGCATCCGGCGCCGGAGCCGCCGGGGTCGTCGCCGGCGGAAGGCCCGGCAGCGAGCCCAGCGGAGGACAGCATCGGCTCGTCAGCGCCGCTCCCAGCGAGCGAGCCGCCGGTCGACTTCGATCCGGAGGTCGCGAGCATTTTCACGGAGGAGGCGACCGAGCTGATCGAGACCGCGGAGTCGGCCCTGGGCGCGTGGCGCGCCGAACCGTCGAACGCGGAGCGGCTCGCGGCGCTCAAACGCCCGCTGCACACGCTGAAGGGCGGAGCGCGCATGGCGGGCATCGCCGCCATGGGCGATTTGAGCCACGAGCTCGAGACGCTCGTGAATCAGCTCGACAGCGGCGTCGCGCCGCGGCACGACTCGACCTTCGACGCGCTGCAAGCCAGCATCGATGCGCTCTCGAACATGCGCGACAACGTGGCGGCCGGTCGGGGCGTCGCGCCGGCGCGCGAGCTCATCGCGCGGCTGCGCTCGCTCGAGCGGCCCGATAGCGGTGAGCCCGAGCCTGGAACATCGTCCGCACCGGGCGAGATCACCACTCCGAGGGCTGAGGTCGGCTCGCCCCAGGTACCGGCAATGCCCGTAGCGCCCGCAGCGCCCATTGCGCAGGCCGCGCAGACAACGCGGGCACCACAGACAAGGCCGGCAACGCCGGCAACGCCGGCAGCTCCGATAGCACCCGCAGCCCCGGAGGGAAGGCCGGCTCCGGCTTCGCTGCGCGAGCCGCAACCCGAGTTCGCCGTACGACCTCTCGCAGGTGCAGCGGCTGGGTTGGCCGCTCGCGGCGCGGGCGATGCGGCGGCCGGAGCGGGAGCCAGTGCGGGAGTCGGTGCGGGAGCCGCTAGCGCGGTCAAAGCGGCAGTCAAAGCCGCAGTCATTGCGGCAGCAGGACCGGCGGTCGCGGCGCTCGAGCGTGAACCTCCGGCGATCGCGATGGAATCGCTGAGCAGCGCTCCGGAGGAGGGCTGGTCGGCTCCGCTCCCGGTGCCGCCCGGCCGCGAGCCCGTCGCGCCCACGGACCGCCCGGAGATGGCGCGCGTCGATGCTGAATTGCTCGACCAGCTGCTCAACATCGCGGGCGAGGTGAGCATCTCCCGGGCCCGGCTCGAGCAGCAGCTCGGGTCGATCGACTTCAATCTCGGCGAGCTCTCGCGCACCGTCACGCGCCTGAAGGAGCAGCTGCGCAAGCTCGAGATCGAGACCGAAAAGCAGATCCTCAACCGCCACGAGGATGAGTCCGGCCACCGCAGCGACTTCGATCCGCTCGAGCTCGACCGCTACTCGACGATTCAGCAGTTCTCTCGCGGGCTCGCGGAGACCGCCAGCGACGTAGCGAGCATTCAGCAGCTGCTCGAGACGATGACGCAGGACACGCAGAATCTCCTGCAGCTGCAGGCGCGCACGGTCACCGAGCTGCAGAACGGGCTCATGCGCACGCGCATGGTTCCGTTCCAGCGTCACGTGCAGCGGCTCGCCCGCATCGTGCGTCAGGCGGGTGCCGACACCGGCAAGCGAGCGGAGCTCGCGGTCGAAGGTGCCTCGGGCGAGCTCGACCGCCAGGTACTCGAGCGCATGCTGCCGCCCTTCGAGCACATGCTCCGCAACGCAGTCGTCCACGGCATCGAATCTCCGGAGGAGCGCGCGGCGTGCGGCAAGGCGGAGACCGGAACGATACGACTCGCGCTGCAGCGCGAGGGCGCCGAGGTCATGGTGCGGATCAGCGACGATGGCGCCGGAATGAACCTGCAGGCGA
>DASXNC010000183.1:0-1992 GCA_036495325.1 Steroidobacteraceae bacterium | reverse complement strand
TGGCCCGCCTTCAGAGTGATCTCCTCGCCGGCCGGCACCATCACCCCGCGCACGTCCCGGTAGAACACGACGGGCTCGTTCGTGTTGCCCCTCATCGCGGCTCTCCGACGAGCCTCGAGGCGAGCTCGGAAGGCACCTCGTCAGGGACCTCCGTCGTCACCGTCGGCGTGCTCGGCCCGCCGGCGCTGCCATCCGAGCTCTCGGGGGCTGCCGCAGCGGTCATCGAGCCGCGCTCGAGGGCGGCGTTCAGGGTGTGCCAGCAGAGGCTCGCGCACTTCACGCGCGCGGGAAACTCGCGAACGCCGGAGAGAGCCGCGAGCTTGCCGAGCCCCTCGCCAGGTGCGGCGTCCTGCTGCGTGAGCAGCTCGTGCACGCTCTCGAACAGTCGGCGCACCGCGTCGCGATCCTTGCCCTTCACGGCCTCGCTCATGAGGGATGCGGAGGCCGTCGAGATTGCGCAGCCCTTGCCCTCGAATCGGATGTCCTCGATGCGGTCGCCCGCGAGTTTGACCGACAGCGTCAAGCGATCGCCGCAGAGCGGGTTGTGGCCCTCCGCGTGCGCATCGGCCCCTTCGAGCCGGCCGAAATTTCTGGGACGGCGATTGTGATCGAGAATCACGTCCCGATAGAGATCCTTCAGCTCCATCAACTAAATACCTCGCGAGCCTTGTGCAGAGCCTCGATGAGCCGTTGCACGTCCTCGCGCGTGTTGTAGCAGGCGAACGAGGCGCGTGCGGTCGCCGGCACGCCGAAGAATTCCATCACCGGCATTGCGCAGTGATGTCCCGTGCGCACCGCGACGCCCTCGCTGTCGAGAATCGTCCCGAGATCGTGTGGGTGGATCCCCTCGAGGGTGAAGGAGATGACAGCAGCCTTCTGCGCCGCCGTGCCGATGATCCTCAAGCCGCGGATGGCAGTGAGGCCCGCCGTCGCCTCCTCGAGCAGAGCGTGCTCGTGCGCGCCGATCGCCTCGAGGCCGAGGCGCTCCACGTAGTCCATCGCTGCCGCGAGGCCCACGGCGCCCGACATGTTCGGCGTGCCCGCCTCGAATTTCCATGGCAGCTCGTTGTATGTCGTGCGCTCGAACGAGACCGTGAGGATCATGTCGCCGCCGCCTTGCCAGGGGGGCATCGCGGCGAGCAATGCCTCGCGGCCGTAGAGCACGCCGATGCCCGTCGGGCCGTAGAGCTTGTGGCCGGAGAAGGTGTAGAAATCGCAGTCGAGCGCGCGCACGTCGATCGGAAGATGCGGGACGGCCTGCGCGCCGTCGATGAGCACCGGAACGCCGCGGGCATGCGCCGCGGCGATGATGTCCGCGACCGGCAGGATGGTCCCGAGAGCGTTCGACACGTGAGCCACGGCGACGAGCCGCGTACGCGGCGTGAGGCGCTCCATGAAGCGGTCGAGCAGCAGCTCGCCGCGCTCATTGATGGGAGCGACGCTCAACGAGCAGCCGGTCTGATCGCGCACCATCTGCCACGGCACGATATTCGCGTGGTGCTCGAGCGCGGTGATGAGAATCTCATCGCCCGGCCCGAGCCGCGGGCGCGCAAATGACTGAGCGACGAGGTTGATGGCCTCCGTCGTTCCGCGGGTGAAGATGATCTCGCGAGTCGAGCGGGCGTTGAGGAAGCGACGCGCCCGATCGCGCGCCCCCTCGTAAGCGGCGGTCGCCTCCTGACTCAGCAAATGTACGCCGCGATGGACGTTTGCATGCGAGCGCGTCTCGTAGTCCGCGACTGCATCCAGCACGGCCCGGGGACGCTGCGCCGAGGCGGCACTGTCGAGATAAACCAGGGGACGTCCGTGCACCGCGCGCGTGAGGATCGGGAAATCCCGGCGAACGCGCTCCACATCGAGCGTCCGGGGGCTCGAGGCGATCCGCGCCGGTGCGCTGGTCTCGGCGGTCGGGCCATCGCGGCCGCATGCCGCTTCGCGTACCCGTACGGACATTACAACAGCTCCTTCAATGCCTCGGCGTCCTGAAGCCGG
>DASXNC010000182.1:0-1734 GCA_036495325.1 Steroidobacteraceae bacterium | reverse complement strand
TTCCTCGAGCTCGCACAGATCGAGGCAGTGCTGCGCATCCGGCGCGGCGCCTTCGCGCAGGCTCGCGCTCGCGAGAGCGCGGCGGATCAGCTCGCGCAGGCATACCGGGTGCTCGAGGTCGCGCCCGGGGTGGGCGATGAGGAGCTTGCGAGGGCGTATCGCCGGGCGCTGAGCCGGCATCACCCGGACAAGCTGAAGGCCAACGGCCTCCCGGAGTCGATGCTCGAGCACGCGAAGCAGCGGACTCAACAAATCATCGAAGCCTACGAGCTCATCCGCGAGCGGCGCGGCGTATGAGCGGCTACACTGCCCGCATGCAGCCCCGCTGGATCGCCCCGTCGATTCTGTCGGCCGACTTCGCGCGGCTCGGTGAGGAAGTGAACGCGGTGCTCGAGGCCGGCGCGGACCTCATCCACTTCGACGTGATGGACAATCATTACGTACCGAACCTCACCGTCGGGCCGGTCGTGTGCGAGGCGTTGCACCGGCATGCGCCGCACGCGGTAATCGACGTGCATCTGATGGTGCGGCCCGTCGACCGGATCGTCCCGGACTTTGCGAGCGCCGGGGCGACTTACATTACGTTCCATCCGGAGGCAACGGAGCACATCGACCGGACGATCGCTCACATCAGGGAGCACGGGTGCCGCCCGGGGCTCGTCTTCAATCCAGCGACGCCGCTCGATTACCTCGACTACACGCTGGGCGAGCTGGACATGGTACTGATCATGTCCGTGAACCCGGGGTTCGGAGGTCAGAAGTTCATCCGCTCCGCGCTCGATAAGCTCGCGGCCGCGCGACGCCGCATCGATGCCTCGGGCAGGCCGATCCGGCTCGAGATCGATGGCGGTGTTAAGGTGGAAAACATCGCCGAGATCGCCCGGGCAGGGGCGGATACGTTCGTCGCGGGGTCGGCGATCTTCGCGAGCGGAGACTACCGGAAGACGATGCGAGCGATGCGAGCCGAGCTCGAGGGCGGGAGCGCCTAGAGCGGCTCGCCCCTCAGTTCCTCAAAAATCGTCCTCGTCGTCGTCGTCCTCATCGTCGTCGACGACGTCAAGGCGCCCGGGCTTGCTGAGCGCTGCCGGGCCCCCGCCTGCCGCTGCGGCGGCGGGCTTGGCGGGCACGATGACCGGGCGCGTTTTCATCTTGGGACGCGCATTGAAGACGACGATCGTCTTGCCGGTCGCGCGCAGCAGGCCCTGCTCCTCCAGAACCTTCAGCACCCGGCCGGCCATCTCGCGCGAGCAGCCGACGAGCCGGGAGAGCTCCTGGCGGCTTACTTTGATCTGCATGCCCTCGGGGTGAGTCATCGCGTCCGGCTCCCCGCAGAGGTCCATGATGGCGTGAGCGACACGGCCCGTGACATCGACGAACGCGAGGTCGCCTAGCTTGCGATTGGTGCGATCGAGCCGGGTTGCGAGCTGGGTCGCGAGCTCGAAGATGAGGCCGGGGCTCTCGGCGGCAATTTGCCGGAAACGCGGATAGGTCATCTCGGCGAGCTCGCATTGATTGCGCGTGCGCACCCAGGCGCTGCGCGTCGGCTGCTCGTAGAACAAATCCATCTCTCCGAAGAACTGACCTTTGTTGAGGTAGGCGAGCACCATCTCGTTGCCGTCCTCGTCCTCGATCATGACCTCGACCGAACCTGAGATGATGTAATAGAGAATGTCGGGTAGATCACCCGCGTGGATGATGACGGTCTTGGAAGGGACTGTCCGGATCCGGCAGTAG
>DASXNC010000181.1:0-1767 GCA_036495325.1 Steroidobacteraceae bacterium | reverse complement strand
GCGCCGCCGGTCGACGCCGAGGTCGCCGCCCTGGCGGGTCAGATCGTGGTTTCGGCGGCGACGCCGCCGATCGCGATGCCGGCGGAGCACGCATGAAGGTGCTGGTCACCGGCGCGGCCGGGTTCATCGGCTTTCACACCTCGAAACGGCTGCTCGCGCGCGGCGACGAGGTCGTCGGACTCGATAATCTCAACCCCTACTACGACGTGACTCTGAAGCAGGCGCGCCTCGCGCAGCTTACGCAGGTGCCGGGCTTCCGTTTCGCGCAGATCGATCTCGCGGATCAAGCCGCGATGACGGACCTCTTCCGGCGCGAACGATTCGCGAGGGTCGTGCATCTCGCAGCGCAGGCCGGCGTGCGCTACTCGCTCGAGGCGCCGCACGCGTACGTGGCGAGCAACGTGACGGGGACGCTCAACGTGCTCGAGGGCTGTCGCTACAACGGCATCGAGCACCTCGTCTACGCCTCGACGAGCTCGGTGTACGGGGCGAATACGAACATGCCGTTCTCCGTGCACCGCGTGGCCGATCACCCGCTGTCGCTTTACGCCGCGACGAAGCGCGCGAACGAGCTCATGGCGCACAACTACTCGGCGCTCTTCAAGGTCCCGACGACGGGCCTGCGCTTTTTCACCGTCTATGGTCCGTGGGGGCGCCCCGACATGGCGCTGTTCCTTTTCACGCGCAATATCCTCGAGGGCAAGCCGATCGATGTGTTCAATCACGGGCACCATCGGCGCGATTTCACGTACGTCGACGACATCGCCGAGGGCGTCGTGCGCGCACTCGATCGCCCCGCGCAACCGGACCCCCAGTGGAACAGCAACGATCCGGACCCGGCGACGAGCCGCGCGCCGTTCCGGCTGTACAACATCGGCAATCACCAGCCGGTCGAGCTGATGCGCTACATCGAGGTGATCGAGGAGTGCCTGGGGCGCAAGGCCGAGAAGAACTTCCTGCCGATGCAGCTCGGGGACGTGCCCGAGACATTCGCCGACATCGCGGACCTCGTGACCGATGTCGGCTACCGCCCCGCCACCCCCGTGGAAGTGGGCGTGCGTCGCTTCGTCGATTGGTACTGCGAGTACTACGGACACCGGCGCTGAGGGGCCCGCACGGTGCCCGGCCGCGCGTTGCCGCCGCACCACAACGTGCAGAGCGAGCGGCATCCCCGCTAAAATTTCCCCTTTTATGGAACGAGGTTCGGCCATGACACTCGTGGAGTCGCAGCGGCGATCGAGAATGGAAGTGCCGCTGCTCGACCTCAAACTCCAGTATCAGTCGCTCCGCGGCGAGATCGAGGCAGCCCTCGAGGAGGTGTGCGCCGGCCAGGCGTTCATTCTCGGGCCCGCGGTGAAGGCGCTCGAGCGCCAGATCGCCGCATACAGCGGCTGCCGGCATGGGATTGGCGTCTCCTCGGGAACGGATGCGCTCCTCGTCGCACTGATGGCGCTCGAGATCGGACCGGGAGATGAGGTCATCACGAGTCCGTACACCTTTTTTGCGAGCGGCGGAACGATCGCGCGCCTCGGGGCGCGGCCGCTTTTCTGCGACATCGACCCCGTCACGTTCAACATCGCCCCCGGGGCCGTGCGACGGATGGTGACGGAGCGCTGCGAGGTCAAGGACGGCGCGCTGCGCAATCGCGCGACCGGCGGACGAGTCGCGGCCCTGATGCCCGTGCACCTTTACGGGCAGATCGCCGAGATGGCGCCGCTCGTCGAGATTGCCCGCGAGCACGCATTGCCGATCATCGAGGATGCCGCG
>DASXNC010000180.1:0-1628 GCA_036495325.1 Steroidobacteraceae bacterium | reverse complement strand
TCTCTCGCGCGGTGTCAACGAGGGCTTCTCGGGCGGGGAGAAGAAGCGCAACGAGATTCTGCAGATGCAGGTGCTCGAGCCGCGTCTTGCGATACTCGATGAGACGGACTCCGGCCTCGACATCGATGCGCTCAAGATCGTGGCAGAGGGCGTGAATCGCCTGCGCTCGCGGGAGCGCTCGATCGTACTCGTCACTCATTACCAGCGGCTGCTCGATCACGTGATCCCGGATCGGGTTCACGTACTCGTGCGCGGACGCATTGCAAAGAGCGGCGATCGCTCGCTCGCGCTCGAGCTCGAGCAGCGCGGCTACGACTGGCTCGCGGGCGAGGCGGCATGAGCAGCCCACTTCTCGAGCGCATCGCGGGCGAGCATGCGGCGCTCGCCGATTCGCTGCCCGGGGGCGCGGTCTCGCGGGCGCGCAGGCGGCGCGCGCTCGATGCCCTGCTCACATCCGGGTTGCCCACCTCGCGAGATGAGAACTGGCGCTACGCGAATTTGAGGCCGCTCGAGCGGATGCGGTTCGCGCCCGCCACTGTGGCGGCTGATGCGTCGTCGCTCGATCCCGCATCCCTTCCCGCAAGCGTGCCGGGGTTCGTGCGGTACGTGTTCGTCGACGGTGTCTTCTCGCCCGAGGCCTCGATCGCGGCGGGCGCGCAGGTCCCGGGCGCGCGAGTCTCCATGGGCGCTCCGGGGCCCGTGGCGGCTGAAAGCGGCGAGCCAAGGTCCGAGACCGCATTCGCGCTGCTCAACGAGGCTTTCGCGACCGGCGGGCTGCGCATCGAAGTCGAGGACAGCGAGCGGGCCCCGCGCATCGAGGTGGTGTTCATCGCGAGTGCTTCTGCACAGACGGGGGCCACTGCCGCCAGGCACGGCGCCTCCTACCCGCGCCTGTCGATCGTCGCCGCCCCGCACGCCCGTCTCGAGCTCATCGAGCGGCACGTGAGCGTCGGCGACGAGCCGAATTTCGTCGACTCCATGGTCGACGTGCGTGCGCACGACGGCTCGAGGATCGAGCACTACCGGCTCCAGCAGCTCGGAACGCGTGCGCTCTGGATGGACACGCTTACCGCATCCGTCGCACGCTCGGCAGTGTACCGGCTGCATGGCTTCGCCCTCGGTGCCCAATCGGCCCGCTCGACGCTGAACGTTCGACTCGAGGGTGAAGGCTCCGAGCTCGCGCTGCATGCGGTCGCCGCCGCCGACCGGCAGCAGGTGCTCGATACGCACGCCATCGTCGAGCATGCGGCGCCTCACACGCGCACGGACGAGAGCTTCCGCGGAGTCGCTGCGGGCCGCTCGCGGGTGGCGTTCAACGGCAAGATTATCGTGCAGCCGGGCTCTCACGGGGCGGACTCGAGCCAGTCGCTGCGCGGGCTGCTCGCAGGCGCCGAGGCGGAGATCGATGTGCGCCCGCAACTCGAGATTTACACCGACGAGGTGCGCTGCAGCCATGGAGCCACTGCCGGCAAGCTCGACGATGCGATGCTGTTTTATTTGCTCTCGCGCGGGCTCGACCGCAACACGGCGCAGCGGCTGCTCAAGTGGGCCTTCCTCGAGGATGTTGTCTCGCGGGTGCCCGTAACCGAGCTCCGGCGGCAGATCGAGGCCAGCCTCGCCAGCCGGCT
>DASXNC010000179.1:0-3959 GCA_036495325.1 Steroidobacteraceae bacterium | reverse complement strand
TCGCCATTGCGAGGAGCGCCTTCACGGCCTCGTCGCGCTCGTCGAAGTGCTTCGCGACGATCGCCGAATCCCGGTCCAGGCCGAGGGTGAGCTGCGTGAGATCGTTCGAGCCGATCGACATGCCGTCAAAGTGATCGAGATAGCGATCGGCGAGCAGGGCATTCGTCGGCAGCTCGCACATCATGATGACTTTCAGTCCGCGCACGCCGCGCTCGAGTCCGTTCGCGGCGAGCAGGCCGGTGACCTCCTCGGCCTCCCGCACGGAGCGCACGAACGGCACCATCACCTGAACGTTGTCGAGCCCGATCTCCTCGCGCACGCGCACGATCGCCTGACATTCGAGCTCGAAGCATGGCCGGAACGCCGGATCGACGTAGCGCGAGGCGCCGCGAAATCCGAGCATTGGATTCTCCTCGTGCGGCTCGTAGGCGCGCCCGCCGAGGAGGTTCGCGTACTCGTTCGATTTGAAATCCGACAGCCGAACGATGACCGGCTCCGGGTGGAATGCCGCGGCGATCTGCGCGACGCCCTCCGCGAGCTTCTCGACGTAGAAGCTCACCGGGTCCGCATAGCCTGCGCACTGCGCATCGATGCGCTCCTTAAGCGCGGCGTCCTCGAGCCGGTCGTAGTCGAGAGCCGCTCGCGGGTGCAGGCCAATCATGCGGCTGACAATGAACTCGAGGCGCGCGAGGCCGACACCCCGGTGCGGAAGAGCCGCGAAGTTGAATGCGCGATCGGGATTCGCGACGTTCATCATCACCTTCACCGGCGCCTGTGGCATGTGGTCGAGCTCGATGGTGCGATGCTCGATAGCAAGCCGCCCGGCGTACACGTGCCCGGTGTCGCCCTCCGCGCATGAGACGGTGACCTCCGCACCGTCGCGCACGCTGCGCGTCGCATCGCCGCAGCCGACGACCGCCGGGATGCCGAGCTCGCGTGCGATGATTGCCGCGTGGCACGTGCGGCCGCCGCGGTCCGTGGCGATCGCCGCAGCGCGCTTCATAACCGGCTCCCAATCGGGATCGGTCATGTCCGCGATGAGCACGTCCCCGGGCTCGACCAGGCTCATCTCCGCGAGCTGCTTGACGACGCGTGCCCGCCCGGCGCCGATCCGCTGGCCGATGCTGCGGCCGCTCGCGAGCACTTGCGAGCGCTCCTTCAGCGAGAAGCGCTCAAGCGTGCGGCCGGCGCGGGACTGCACTGTCTCGGGGCGTGCCTGCAGGATGAAGAGCTCGCCGGTCGCACCGTCCCGGCCCCATTCAATGTCCATCGGACGCCCGTAGTGTTGCTCGATGACCAGTGCCTGCTGCGCGAGCGTCTCGAGCTCCGACTCGCTCAGCGAGAATCGCGCGCGCTCCGCACGCGGCACATCGACGGTGCGTACGCGCTCGCCCGAGCCGGGTTCGGCGTAGATCATTTTGAGCGCCTTCGCCCCGAGATTCTTCCTCAGGATCGCGCGCCGGCCGGCGCGGAGAGCGGGCTTCCAGAGATAGAACTCGTCCGGGTTGACGGCGCCCTGCACGACCGTCTCGCCGAGCCCGTACGAAGCGGTGACGAACACGACGTCGCGGAACCCGGAATCCGTATCGAGGGTGAACATCACGCCGCTCGTGCCGAGATCGCTGCGCACCATGTATTGAACGCCCGCGGAGAGCGCGACCGCATCGTGCGCAAATCCCTGATGAACGCGGTAAGCGATTGCCCGGTCATTGAAGAGCGATGCGAAGACCTCGTGCATGGCGCGCAGCATCGCCGCCTCGCCGCGCACGTTGAGGAACGTCTCTTGCTGCCCCGCGAACGATGCCTGCGGGAGATCTTCCGCCGTTGCCGAGGAGCGCACGGCCACGGAGATCTCCCGTCCTGCGCTCATGCGCCGGAAGGCGTCGAGCACTTCGGACTCGAGGCGCTTCGGAAACGGCGTCGCGAGTACGAGCTCACGGATGCCTCGCGCGGTCGCTGCAAGCCTTGCGACATCCTCGACGTCGAGCCCGCCGAGCTCTTCGTGGATGCGTTCATCGAGGCCGCCCTGCGCCAGGAACTCGCGGAACCCGGCCGCGGTCGTCGCAAAGCCGTCCGGGACGCGCACCCCGGCCGAGGCGAGCGAGCCGATCATCTCCCCGAGTGAGGCGTTCTTGCCCCCGACCCGCTCGAGATCGCTCATGCGCAGCTCCCGAAACGGAACGACGTACTCGCTCACGGCGTGCACCTCAAACAGGCGGATGCGGGGAAACGGTGGAGGGGGGCGCGGTGCGCACGGAAGTTGCAGCGCGCCCGCGGTGGTGGAACACTGCGTCGATCCATACTCTCAGCCGCCGCGCAGGTTCGCGGCTTCGCCCATGAACGCCAGGCGCACCGTGTTCTTCGTATCGGATCAGACAGGCGTCACGGCGGAGACGATGGGCCACAGCCTGCTCACGCAGTTCGAAGGGCTCGAGTTTCGTGCGGTGACTTTGCCATTCGTGTCGAGCGTTGACAAGGCGCGAGAGGTGGTACGCAAGATCGATGCCGCAGCTGCCGCGGAGGGCGTCCGGCCAATCGTATTCAGCACCCTGGTGCAGGACGAAGTCCGCGATGTCGTGATGCGTGCGAACGGTTTGTTCCTCGATTTTTTCGCGGCATTCGTCGGTCCGCTCGAGCGCGAGCTCGACACCCGCTCGACGCACCGCGCCGGCCGCGCGCACGGCATGGCCGATCTGGCCGCCTACGCGACGCGCATCGACGCAACTAACTTTTCCCTGGCGCACGACGATGGCACGGGCGCGGATTATGCGCGTGCGGATGTCGTGTTGATCGGCGTGTCGCGCTCCGGAAAGACTCCGACCTGTCTCTATATGGCACTGCAATACGGCGTTTTCGCTGCGAACTACCCTCTCACCGACGAGGACCTCGAGGGCGCGGAGCTGCCCGCGCGGCTCGCCGCGGTCCGCACGAAACTCTATGGACTCACCATCCGTCCGGAGCGGCTGCGGCAGATCCGCAACGAGCGCAGGCCCGCAAGCCGCTATGCATCCGCGCAGCAGGTGCAGTTCGAAGTTCGCGCGGCGGAGGCCCTATTCCAGCGTTTCGGCATTCCGCACATCGACACGACCGAATGCTCGATCGAGGAGATCGCGAGCCGCATCATCAATGACACCGGAATCGAGCGGCGGCTGCGCCCGTGACCGATCCGGCATTGAATGCCGGGAGCGCTGAGCCGAACGAGCCGCGCGCCGCCCGGACCCCCAGGCATGATTTTTGACGGGGACAAACGCCCTTGCGCGGCGCGCATCGTGCGATATAGTCGGAACATGTTGAATGACGCACTGACGACTGTCTCCTGGCGAGCACGCCCGCGCAGCTTCGTCGCGCTCATGAGCTTGTACGAGAGCAACTACGTCCGTTTTGGCTGGCTCGCGGGAGATGTGACTCAGCTCTCGGGTGCGTACCGCTCGGCGGTTGAGGGCGATTGTGACCTTCTTCTCAGCGTCGCGATGCGCTCGCCTTATACGACGACGCTCACACTTACGTATCTGCTGCGCGAGGAGCCGGTCGCGCACGCCTACCCGGACATGAGCGTGCGGCTCTATCACGACGCACGGCTCGCCGAGGCTCAGGAGTGGGCCGCGGCGACGACGGCCCAACCCGCGGCGTTGAGGAGCTTGAGGTCGCGGATGGAGCGTGAACTGGATCAGCGCTGGGCCCGCAACGTGATGCTAAACAAGTGGCTGGAATATTGCGTGGAGCGGGGACATCGCTTCTCGCCGGCCACGAGAATCCGCTGAGGATCACCTCGCGCGCGGCCGGCGGTCGCCGGCCGATCATGAAATCTTTGACGACGCTTGCGAGCATCGTGCGCCGGCCGATCCGGATCGGGCCGATAGGCACGCCCGCCCCCGCGATCGACGACGAGCGGGTGCTGCTGCTCTTCAAGAATCGGGCCGAGCTGAAGAAGGCATATGGCGAGCTGCAGGATGAGGTCT
>DASXNC010000178.1:0-6937 GCA_036495325.1 Steroidobacteraceae bacterium | reverse complement strand
CAGCACGCTCAACACCATCGCCTTGAGCACCGGGCCCCGCGGCCCCGAGCGCAGACCCTTGCCGTGAATGATGCGCACGCAGCGCACGTTTCGCTGCAGCGCCTCGGCAAGGAAGCCCCGCAGAACCTCCTTGCCCTCCCGCACGGTGAGGCCGTGCAGATCGAGCTCGGCTTGCACGCGGTAATGTCCGCGCCGGAGTCTCTGCAGGACCGAGCTCTGCACACCCGGGCGAGCGTAGGAGGCGACCTCGCCGCCAGCGAGGTACGGATCGTCGGGCTCCGCACTCAGGCTCTCGTCGAGAATCGCCGTCCGATCGGCGCGCGTGAAGCGCGCGAGCGGGGCGGGCTTGGCGGCGGGGGCGACATGGCGATCTTGCTCGAGCGGGCGCACACCGCGCGTCGCCTCGCGGAACAGCGCCGTCTCCTCCTCTTTCGAGGCCGTTCCCGAGAACTGCTCCGCGAAGCTCGCGCGAGCCTCCCCCGAGCCGCGCTCACCCGCTATATTTACGCGCCGCTTTGAGCCGGCCATGGCGATACCTTAACGCAACGTGAAGATCCTGTTGAGCAACGACGACGGCTATCGGGCCGAGGGGCTGCTTCGACTGAAGGAGGCGCTGGCGCCGCTCGGCGCGGTGACCATTGTGGCCCCCGACCGCAACCGCAGCGGCGCGAGCAACTCGCTGACGCTTGATGTGCCGCTGCGGGTATTCGAGGCGGAGCCTTCGGTGTACTACGTGATCGGCACGCCCACCGACTGCGTGCACCTCGCGATCTCGGGTTTGTTCGACTTCGAGCATGACATGGTCGTCTCGGGCGTGAACGACGGGGCCAACCTCGGCGATGACGTGTTGTACTCGGGCACGGTCGCCGCGGCGGTCGAGGGTCGCTTCCTCGGCTTGCCGACGGTAGCGATGTCCCTGTGCACGGAGCCCTCGAGCGGCCGGCACTTCGAGACGGGCGCACGGGTCGCGCGGGTGCTCGTCGAACAGTTGCTCGCAAAACCGCTCGCCGAGCGCGCGCTCATTCTCAATGTCAACGTTCCCGATGTGCCCTTCGGAGCGCTCAAGGGATTCCGCCCGACCCGTCTCGGCTTCCGCCATCGGTCCGAGCACGTCATCGAGGCACGCGACCCGCGCGGGCGGCCCGTGTATTGGGTGGGCCCGGCCGGCCCGGAACAAGACGCCGGACCGGGAACCGACTTCCACGCGGTGGCGCAGGGGTTCGTTTCCGTGACGCCTCTTCAGATCGACCTCACGCGCCACGCGGCGCTCGAACGCCTCGCGGGATGGCTGGATGACATCGGTGGCTGACCTCAGGATGACCGGCATCGGGATGACCTCGGCGCGCACACGCGACCGGCTCATCCAGCGCCTGCGCGAGCAGGGCATCGCCAATCCGCTCGTACTCGAGCGAATGCGCAACGTGCCGCGGCACATTTTCGTCGATGAGGCCCTGAGCAGCCGAGCTTACGAGGACACGGCGCTCCCCATCGGCTTCGGACAGACGATCTCTCAGCCCTACATCGTCGCACGCATGACCGAGGCGCTGCTCGATGGGCCACCGCTCAACAACGTGCTCGAGGTCGGCACCGGTTGCGGCTACCAGACGGCGGTGCTCGCGCCGCTCATCGGGAAGCTCTACACGATCGAGCGCATCGAGCCGCTGGTCGCGCGGGCGCGCCAGCGCGTCAAAGAGCTCGAGCTGCGCAACGTGCGCTTTCGGCACGGCGATGGGAGCGCAGGCTGGAAGGGGCATGCGCCGTACGACGGCATTCTCGTCGCAGCCGCACCGCTCGTCGTGCCTGAAACGCTACTGCAGCAGTTGAATCTCGGCGGACGTCTCATCGTGCCGATCGGAGCCGAGGGTGCGCAGGAGCTCGTACGCTTCACACGCAAAGAGCAGCGCATCGAGAGGCAATCGCTCGGCCCGGTGGCGTTCGTGCCGCTCGTTGGCGGGACCGTCTGAGCGACGGCCCATCGAATCAACTATAGAAAATATACGTAACGTCCTGATTTGTTTATCGTAGAGCGCGAGAGCTTGCGCGGGACCTCGAGAGCCGCTTAACATGTCTCTGAACTACGACAGAGCGGGCATCCGGACCGGGGATCCGGAGAAGGCACAGGGCGGAGAGACGGCGAAAGATCAAGAAGAAGAGTTTTGAGAACAAAAAGATAGAGCCAATTGTTCGAGTCTGTCAGCTTCGAATGATTGTGTGAGGTGGAAGTCTCTCTCTCTGTGCCTTCTCTCGATTCCACTCCACCCCGCCTCAAACGCTCCACTCAGTCGATGAACAGCAGCGCAACGACGCGCCGCTCCTCCTGAACGAGAATGTTGTAAGTGCGGCAGGCCGCACCGAGGTCCATCGCCTCGAGTGCAATGCCGCGGGCGGCGAATGCCTCGCGCACGCGAGCGCTCGGAAAGCGCTGCGTCTCGCCCGTACCGAGCAGCACGAGCTCGGGTTTGAGTTGGAAGACCGGCTCGAGGTGTTCCGGGGAAAGCTCGGTGGCACTCGGCGCCTCCCACTCCGTGATGAGCGCGTCGGCCGCGAGGATGAAATGATGGGAAACCACACGGTCGCCCACGCGCACGGCTCCGGGCGCGTAGCCACGCACGATATTCACATCCGTGCGCGCATCGAGTGTGAATTTCATACTCTCCTCGCAAAGAATGCCGCGACCCCGTGAGGCCGCACGCGATTTCGCGGCTACCATACGCCCCGTGAGCGAACTCGTCCTCATCGCATCGGACGTGTACAGGGCGGCAAGCGACATACCGCATCCGGTTCGAGGGGCGCCCTTGCCGTCTCTCTCACGCATCGCGCGCTACGGAACCGTCGAGCCTCTGCCCGAAGGCTGGCGCGCGTGGCTCACGGGCTGGCTTGGCCGTGAGGATCTCGCCTCGGCAGGACCCGCATCCATCGCGGATGCCGCCTCGCTCGCGATCGCGCAAGCTCCCGAGGAGACCGCGCAGCCATTTCTCTGGCTCGCCGATCCTCTCAACCTCATCGCCGGGTCGACGAGCGTGCATCTGGCAGCGAGCGGCGTGCTCGCCCTCGATGCCGGCACGCAGCGGGCGCTCACCAGCGCCTTCGATGCCGTCTTCTCAGAGTCGGGCTATCGGCTCGAGCCGCTGCGCGGCGGCCGCTTCCTCGCGCGGGGTCCCGCGCCGGCCGGTGAGGTGGAGACGACGGAGTCTGCGCGCATCGTCGGAACGAGCCTCGTCGATGCGCTGCCGAGGGGCAGCGGCGCAAGCGCACTGCGTGCCCTCGGCGCGGAGATCGAGATGTGGCTGCACGAGCACCCGCTCAATGTGCAGCGCGTGCGCGAGAACCGCCCGCCGATCACCACGCTCTGGCTGTGGGGAGGCGGGCCGCCTCTCGGCAACGCCGCGCGGACCGCGTTGGCCGATTCGCCGAGCGCCGCAGTTTTCGGCGATGATGCCTTCATGGAAGGACTCGCCCGACTGTGCGGAGTACGCTTCGCGGCCGCACCGAAAGCCCTGCCGTTGCTCGCGACCGGCGGTGTCTCGCGCCGCATCGTCGCCTTCGAGCTCCTGCGGACCGAGAGGAGCTCCGCAGAAATCGACCCGCTCGCTGCGCTCGAGCGATTTGAGCGCGATTGGGTCGCGCCGGCCCTCGAGCAGCTCAGAGGCGGCGAGCTCGCGCGGCTTACGATCCTCGCGAACGATCGACGGCTCTCGATCGGCTCGCGCGACCGCTTCCGGCTCTGGCGTCGCCCGCGTGCCGCGCTCGCGGTGCTTCGATGAAACGTGAGATCCGGCGGCGCGGAAGCTGCGGTCCGGTGGATCTCGGCGCCGCGCTCCATCCGGTTCTTCGGAGGGTCTATGCGGCCCGTGGCGTGCGGGCGGCCGCGGAAGTGAGCGTCGGTCTCGACCGGCTGCTTCCGGTCGGCACGCTCGAAGGAGTCGCGGTCGCGGCCGAGCTCCTCGTGCGGCACCGGGAGAGCGGGCGCATTCTCATCGTCGGGGACTTCGATGCGGACGGGGCGACGAGCACCGCGCTCATGGTGCGACTGCTGCGTGCGTGGGGATTTGCCGGCGTCGATTTTCTCGTGCCGAACCGTTTCGAGTTCGGCTACGGCCTCACGCCCGAAATCGTCGCGCTCGCCGCGGAGCGCAATCCGACCCTGATTGTGACCGTGGACAACGGAATCTCCAGCAACGCGGGCGTCGATGCTGCGCGTGACCGCGGCATCGACGTGCTCGTGACCGACCATCATCTGCCGGGTCGCGAACTGCCTCGAGCGAATGTGATCGTCAATCCAAATGCGGGGACCAGTGCCTTCGGCAGCCGCGCGCTCGCGGGAGTCGGCGTCGCTTTCTACGTTCTGGCCGCCCTCAAGCGGCGCCTCGACGCGGAGGGCCTCGCGCCGCACGGTGCGCCGAGTCCCGCCGAGCATCTCGATCTCGTCGCGCTCGGTACCGTGGCCGATCTGGTTCCACTCGACGGCAACAACCGCGTGCTGGTCGCCCAGGGCCTGAAGCGCATTCGCGCGGAGCGCTGTGTTGCCGGCATCCGGGCACTCCTCACTCTGGCAGGGCGGCGACACGCCGAACTCACCGCGTCAGACCTCGCGTTCGGTGTCGCGCCGCGGCTCAATGCCGCAGGGCGCATGCACGACATGACGATCGGCATTCAGTGTCTGCTCGCCGATGATCCGCAGCGCGCCGAGGAGCTCGCCGCCGAGCTCGATCGACTCAATGAGGAGCGGCGCGCGATCGAAGCGCGGATGCAGGCCGAGGCGCTTGCCGCCGTGAAGCACTTGCGCGATCCGCCGGAGCCTGCCGGCGCCGGCGACGCCGCGGCCTCGATCTCGGGACCGGTGAGCGCATGCGCTATCACGCTCTTCGATGAGAGCTGGCATCAAGGCGTCGTCGGCCTCGTCGCGGGCCGCCTCAAGGAGCGTACGGGCCGGCCGGTGGTCGCCTTTGCGCGAGCAGGCGGCGGGATGCTGCGCGGCTCGGCGCGGTCGATCGCGGGACTGCACATACGGGATGTGCTCGATGCCCTCGCCGCGCGCCACCCCGACCTCATCAGCCGGTTCGGCGGCCACGCGATGGCGGCGGGGCTGACGCTCGAGGAAGGCAATCTCGATCGCTTCGCGCGCGCATTCGACGAGGAGGTGGCGCGCGTGAGCGGCGGCCTGGCGAGCGGCGCATGGATCGAGACGGATGGGGAGCTCGAGGTGGACGAGATCGCGCTCTCGACGGCGATTGCGCTGAGGGGCGGCGGGCCGTGGGGCCAGGCCTTCCCCGAGCCGTGCTTCGATGGGCTGTTCACGATCCGCAACGCCCGCATCGTCGGCGAACGGCACTTGAAGATGTGGGTGGAGGTTCCGCGAACGGGCCGCACGTTCGACGCAATCGCCTTCAATCTGATGCAGGAAGCCCTCGGGAACCCCGCGGACCCCGCCCCCCGGCTCCCGGAGGGGGCGGCGCGCCTCGTGTACAGGCTCGAGGTGAACGAGTACCAGGGTGAGCGGCGACTGCAGCTCGTGGTGGATCACGTCCTGCCGGCGTAGGTAAACTAACCCGCTTTACGCGAGAGAGTGACGATGGAGCTCAATCCGCTCAAACGCCGGCTCGAGGACCTCGATGAGCGCACGCGCTCGCTACGGGGGTTTCTTTGAGTACGACCGCAAGAAGGAGCGCCTCGAGGAGGTCGCCCGCGAGCTCGAAGACCCCTCGGTGTGGCAGAAGCCCGACCGGGCTCAGGAGCTCGGGCGCGAGCGGGCGCGGCTGACGACCGACATCGGCGAGATCGACCGCACCTCCAAGGGGATCACGGATGCCATCGAGCTCCTCGCGCTCGCAGAGAGCGAGGGCGAGGAGGCGGCGGTTGTCGACATCGAGCGCGACTCGGAGCGGCTCGCCACGGAGGTCCGCCGGCTCGAGCTGAAGCGGATGTTTCACGGCGAGATGGACTCGCACAACGCCTTTCTCGACATTCAGGCGGGAGCGGGTGGGACCGAGGCGCAGGACTGGGCGCAGATGCTGCTGCGCATGTATCTGCGCTGGTGCGCGGAGCGCGGCTTCTCCGCGGAAGTCATCGACTCGAGTCCAGGGGAGGTGGCCGGCATCAAGAGCGCGACGATCGAGGTGCGCGGCGAGTACGCCTATGGCTGGCTTCGAACGGAGACGGGAGTGCACCGGCTCGTGCGCAAGTCACCGTTCGATGCCGGAAACCGGCGGCACACCTCGTTCGCCTCGGTGTTCGTCTCCCCCGAGGTGGACGAGGACATCCAGATCGAGGTCAATCCGGCGGACCTGAAGGTCGATGTCTACCGCTCCTCGGGGGCGGGCGGCCAGCACGTCAACAAGACCGAATCGGCGGTCCGCATCACCCACGCGCCCTCAGGGATAGTCGTCGCTTGCCAAAACGAGCGCAGCCAGCACAAGAACCGCTCGACGGCGATGAAGATGTTGAAAGCGAAGCTCTACGAGCTCGAGGTCAACAAGCGCAACGCTGCGGCTCGGGTGCTCGAGGATTCGAAATCCGATGTGAGCTGGGGCAACCAGATCCGCTCATATGTGCTCGATCAATCGCGCATCAAGGACCTGCGCACGGGTGTCGAGGTGGGTAATACGCAGGCGGTGCTCGACGGGGAGCTCGATCAGTTCCTGGAAGCATCCCTCAAAGCGGGAGTGTAAGTGGAGGACGAGAACAAGCTCATCGCGCAGCGGCGCGCGAAGCTCGCGCGGCTCCGCGAGCAGGGTCCGGCGTTCCCGAACGACTATCGGCGGACCGCGCTCGCGGGCGAGCTGCACGCGGCGTTCGATGAACGACCGGCCGAGTGGCTCGAGGCGAACCCGATTGAGGTGAGCGTGGGCGGCAGAATGCTGCTGAAGCGGGGCATGGGCAAGGCGAGCTTCGCGCAGATCGCGGACCGCACCGGGCAAGTCCAGCTGTTCCTGAAGCA